>CAKRTP010000055.1 GCA_934402155.1 uncultured Blautia sp.
GATGGTTATGCCCGTGCTACGGGAAAAGTCGGAGTATGTCTGGCAACCTCCGGCCCTGGAGCCACAAATCTGGTTACAGGTATTGCAACTGCATACATGGATTCTGTTCCGGTGGTAGCGATCACCGCGAACGTAGGAAAACCGCTCCTTGGAAGAGATTCCTTCCAGGAAGTTGATATTGCAGGCATCGTAATGCCAGTCACAAAACACAGTTTTATTGTAAAAGATATTTCCATGCTGGCTGATACGCTTCGCAAGGCCTTTTATATTGCCAAAAGCGGACGTCCTGGTCCGGTACTGGTGGATGTGACAAAAGATGTGACAGCAGCAACTTATGAATATTCACTGCGCCGTCCTGCTACGATCAACCGTGAGACAGAGACAATTCGCAAAGAAGATCTTGAAGCTGCAGCACAGATGATCGAGGAAGCAAAGAAACCGTATATTTTTGTCGGTGGTGGATGTGTGATCTCAGGAGCTTCAAAAGAAATCAGCGAACTGGCTCATAAGATTGATGCACCGGTGTGCGACAGCCTGATGGGTAAGGGAGCTTTTTCAGGGGAGGATCCTTTGTATACAGGAATGCTTGGTATGCATGGAACCAAGACATCTGATCTTGGCATTACGCAGTGTGATCTTCTGATCGTACTGGGAGCACGTTTCAGTGACCGTGTTACCGGCAATGCCAGAACTTTTGCAAAACAGGCCAAAATCCTTCAGATTGATGTGGATGCGGCCGAAATCAACAAGAATGTTGTGGTAGATGCGTCTGTGATCGGAGATGTAAGAGAAGTTCTTCGAAGACTTCTGGAGATGATTCCGGAAGAACAGCATCCGGAATGGATCGAGCATATTCAGGAGATGAAAGCAAAATATCCTCTGAATTATGATCATTCTCAGCTCACAGGGCCATACATTATAGAGAAACTCTATGAGATCACCAACGGTGATGCAATTATCTCAACAGATGTCGGTCAGCATCAGATGTGGGCCGCACAGTACTTCAAGTACAAAGAACCGCGTACTTTCCTGACTTCCGGTGGTCTCGGAACGATGGGATACGGACTTGGAGCTGCGATAGGTGCCAAGATGGGAAAACCTGACAAAACAGTTGTCAACATTGCAGGAGACGGCTGTTTCAGAATGAATATGAATGAGATCGCGACAGCAGTACGCTGCCATAAACAGCTTTTGCAGATTGTAATGAACAATCATGTGCTGGGTATGGTACGTCAGTGGCAGAGCTTATTCTATGAACACAGATATTCACACACTGTCCTTGACGATGCTGTGGATTTTGTGAAAATATCTGAGGGCATGGGAGCGAAAGCAATCCGTGTTACAAAGATGGAAGAAGTAGAGCCGGCGATCCGAGAGGCGCTGGCAGCAGACGGACCTGTAGTACTGGACTGCTGGATCGACCAGGATCTCAGCGTATATCCAATGGTGCCGGCAGGTGCAAGTCTGGATGAAGTTTTTGACGAGGAGGATATGAAGAACAATGAGCAGAGTGTATAATTTTTCTGCAGGACCGGCTGTACTGCCGGAAGCAGTACTGAAAGAAGTAGCAGATGAAATGATGGATTATCAGGGAAGCGGTATGTCTGTAATGGAGATGAGCCACAGAAGCCCGGAATTCCAGAAAATCATTGACGATGCAGAACAGGATCTCAGAGATCTTATGAATATTCCGGATAATTACAAGGTATTATTCCTTCAGGGCGGTGCTTCCCAGCAGTTTGCCATGATTCCGATGAACCTGATGAAGAACGGAGTTGCTGACTATATTGTTACCGGTCAGTGGGCAAAGAAAGCATACCAGGAAGCACAGAAATACGGAAAGGTAAATAAGATTGCATCTTCCGAGGATAAGACCTTCTCCTATATCCCGGACTGCAGCGATCTTCCGATCAGCCCGGATGCGGATTATGTATACATTTGTGAAAACAATACAATTTACGGAACAAAATTCAAGACACTTCCGAATACAAAAGGCAAAACTCTGGTAGCAGACGTTTCTTCCTGCTTCTTATCTGAGCCTGTAGATGTAAGCAAATACGGTATCATCTACGGTGGTGTTCAGAAAAACATCGGACCTGCCGGCATGGTGATCGCGATCATTCGTGAAGATCTTATTACAGAAGATGTTCTTCCGGGAACACCAACCATGCTTACATACAAGACACATGCAGATGCAGGATCTCTTTACAATACACCGAACGCATACTGCATCTATGTATGCGGAAAGGTCTTCAAATGGCTCAAGGCTATGGGCGGACTGGAAGAAATGCAGAAGAGAAACATCGAAAAAGCCAAGATCCTCTATGATTATCTGGATCAGAGCAAACTCTTCAAAGGTACAGTAGAGCCGGCTTCCCGTTCTCTGATGAATGTTCCTTTTGTCACAGGTGACAAAGACATGGATGCCAAATTTGTCAAAGAAGCTAAAGCAGCAGGTCTTGTAAACCTCAAAGGACACAGAACTGTTGGAGGTATGCGTGCAAGTATCTACAATGCTATGCCAAAAGAAGGAGTAGAAGCTCTCGTTGCATTCATGAAAAAATTCGAGGAGGAGAATGCGTAATGTTTCAGTATAAATGCCTCAATCCAATCTCCCAGACAGGTCTTGGCCTGTTTGGTGAGGAGTACAAACAGACAGAAGAATTAAACGATGCCGATGCAGTTCTGGTAAGAAGTGCAAAGATGCATGATATGGAACTTCCGGAGAACATCAAAGTTATTGCCCGTGCAGGTGCTGGTGTCAACAACATTCCGGTTGAGCAGTGTGCGGAAAACGGTATTGTAGTATTTAATACACCAGGTGCAAATGCAAACGGTGTTAAGGAACTTGTCCTTGCAGGAATGCTGCTTGCTTCCCGTGACATTGTCGGAGGTATCGAGTGGGTAGCACACGAAGAAGACAAAGAACACATCGACAAACTGGCAGAGAAACAGAAAAAACAGTTTGCAGGATGTGAGATCAGCGGTAAGAAACTGGGTATTATCGGACTTGGTGCGATTGGAGCAATGGTTGCAAACTCTGCAACACATCTTGGAATGGAAGTCTACGGATATGACCCGTTCATCTCCATTGATGCAGCATGGAACCTGTCCAGAACCATCAAACACAGCAAATCTCTGGATGAGATCTACAGCCAGTGTGATTACATCACTATCCATGTACCGCTCACAGATAACACACGCAAAATGATCGACAAAGAAGCTTTTACCAAGATGAAGGACGGCGTAGTACTTCTGAACTTTGCAAGAGATCTTCTTGTAGATGAGGAAGCACTGATCGAAGCTCTTGACAGCGGTAAGGTTAAGAAATATGTGACAGACTTTGCAAACCCGCTCGTAGCAGGCAGACCTGGAATTCTCGTAACACCACATCTTGGTGCATCTACAGAGGAATCCGAAGAAAACTGTGCAGTTATGGCTGTCAAGGAAGTCAGAGATTTCCTTGAAAACGGAAATATCAAGAATTCCGTAAACTATCCGAACTGCGACATGGGAACCTGCGTGGCTGTAGGACGTATTACTATCTGCCACAAAAATATCCCGAATATGATCAGTCAGTTCACCAAGATCCTCGGAAGTGAAGGACTGAACATCGCAGATATGACCAATAAGAGCCGTGGAGGCTATGCATATACCATCATTGATCTGGAAAGTGCAGCATCCAAAGAAGCTCTGGACGAACTTGGAGCAATCGAAGGCGTATCCAAGGTACGTGTGATCAAATAAAATAAAAAATAATAAAAAGCAAAAGTCCTTAAGGCAAAAAAATCCCGGATAATTCTTAAAACAGAACGATCCGGGATTTTTGTATAAATGTTGTTAAAAATTATTTACGGCTTGCAATAAAACTTTCAACTTCCTCGCGTGTCGGCATAACGCGGAGTGCACCTTTACGTGTGGTTATGAGGGATGCGGCAGCATTTGCGAAGGTAAGAAGTTCTCGGAGGTTTTCTTCTGTGAGATTCTCAAGACCGTGGTCGAGAACGTAGTTCAGGGTACTTGCACAGAAAGTATCTCCGGCACCGGTAGTCTCGATTGTGTTTTCCTGAAGGAAAGGAGCTGCTTCTACGATCATATCTTTGTAGTATGCACGGCTTCCGTCCTTGCCCATGGTGATGAGAATGAGCGGGATGTTGTATTTCTCCTGGAGCATGGAAGCACCTTTGTTGTAATCAGTGGTTCCGCACATGAATTCCACTTCATTGTCGGAAATCTTTAATACATCGCATTTGGACATACCATATTCGATTTCCACGCGGGCATCTTCAAGAGAGTTCCAGAGAGGAGGGCGGAGGTTCGGATCAAATGTGATGATGCAGCCTGCTTCCTTTGCAAGATCGATTGCGTGACGTGTAGCTTCACGTACACCCTCATGCGTAGAGGAAAGTGTACCAAAGTGGAAAATACGGGAAGACTCGATCAGCTCTTTCTGAACTTCTTCTTTGGTCAGCATCATATCTGCTCCCGGATCACGGTAGAAAGAAAAGTCACGGTCACCGTCCGGATAAGTATGTACAAAAGCAAGAGTAGTATGATATTTCTCATCCATGATAAGGTTGCGTGTGTCGATTCCGACTTCTTCGACAGCAGCTTTTAACTGGCTGCCGAACATGTCCTTTCCGACTTTGCCGATGAAAGCTGTTTTCTTGCCGAGTTTCTCCAGCATGGCGAGTACGTTGCACGGCGCTCCTCCCGGATTGGCCTCCATCATAGGATTTCCCTGGGAACTGCTTCCGTTCTCTGTAAAGTCGATCAGCAGTTCGCCGAGAGCGGTCACGTCAAATTGTTTGTTTTCCATAATAAAAAAACCTCCTTGGATTTCTGAATTCTGTTTCCTGTATATCAGAAAAACGTTAATTTCAATTTATCGCACCAGAGCAGTTTTGTCAAACAAATTTCGTTCTATTCTTTATTTTTACCTGAAAAAATGATAAACTATTTTTTAAAGAGATGTATTTTACAGAAAGGTTTTGACAGCGACATCTCGGAATGGAGGCAGTAATTATGGAAAGCAAGGCATATGAGTATATGGACTGGCCGAGGATTGAAGCAATCGTATATGGAGAGGAAGCATCCCCGAAGGATGTCATGGCTCCGCGTCTGACTACAGACGGTGTTCTGGTCCAGGGATTTTTTCCGGAGGCAGATAAGGCAGAGGTTCTGGTCGGATCCCGTAAATATGAAATGGAAAAAGAAGATGAGGCGGGATATTTTGCAGCAATGATCCCGGGCAGAAAGATCCCGGAATATGAATATCGCGTTACCAGAGGAGAAGAAGTGCAGGAGTTTTCGGATCCTTACGCATTTGCAGGACAGATCACAGAAGCAGAGGAGAAGGCATTCTGCGCGGGCGTTTATTATCATGCCTATGAGAAACTGGGTGCACATCCGATGGAGATCAATGGTGTTAAGGGAACAAGCTTTGCCGTATGGGCACCGAATGCAGTGCGTGTCAGTGTGGTCGGTAATTTCAATGAATGGGACGGAAGATGCCATGCGATGCACCGAATGCCGATGTCGGGTATCTTTGAACTTTTTATCCCCGGTGTGAAAGTCGGAGATATCTACAAATATGAACTGAAACTCAAAGGAAACCGCATAGAGCTGAAATCCGATCCATATGCTGCCTGTACAGAGGTTCCGCCGGCAGGTGCTTCCGTTGTGGCAGATACAGGAGCCTTCCAGTGGGAAGATGAAGAATGGATGGCAGGACGTAAGAAATTCGGTGACCGTAAACAGCCGATTTCCATCTATGAGACCTCTCTGACAGACTGGAAGGACGGGGAAGAACTTGTTGAGTTTGTGAAGAAACTGAATTACACGCATGTAGAACTTCATCCTGTGATGGAATATCTGGATGATGAGGCCGGAGAGTACAGTACCTTTGCATATTATGCACCGACCAGGAGATTTGGTATGCCGCAGGATTTCCAGAAGACAGTCAACGAGCTTCACAAAGCAGGGATCGGACTGATCCTTGACTGGACACCATCTCATTTCCCGAGGGTCGAGGGAGGCCTGGAGCTTTTTGACGGCACACCTCTCTATGAGAATCCGGATCCGTCCATGGCG
This sequence comes from uncultured Blautia sp., assembly GCA_934402155.1. Lineage (GTDB taxonomy): Bacteria > Bacillota > Clostridia > Lachnospirales > Lachnospiraceae > Blautia_A. Next base: position 6,094 of record CAKRTP010000055.1, read on the forward strand.
ATCCATCCGATCTGGGGAACTCTTCTGTATAATTTCGGAAGCCCGATGGTGAGGGATTTTCTCCTTGCAAATGCTTTTTACTGGCTGGAGGTTTATCATGCAGACGGACTGAGGCTGGATGATGTGGATTCCATGCTGTATCTTGACTTTGGAAAGGAATACGGACAGTGGAAACCAAATATCTACGGTACAAATGAAAATCTGGAAGCAGTGGAATTTCTCAAGCATCTGAATTCTATTCTGGATAAGAAGCTTCCGGGAACGCTTAAGATCGCACAGGAAGACGGCCTCTGGTCTGAACTCACCGGAAGTGTGGAGGATGATAACATCGGCTTTGATTATAAATGGAATAATAACTGGGCAGGAGATTTTCTTGCATATCTTTCCAAAGATCCGATCGAGAGAAAATATGTCCATGATCAGCTTACGCTGTCCATGCTTTATGCTTACTGTGAGCATTATGTACTTCCTCTTGGAAGCCGTGAGGCGGGAACGCTTGCTGAATTTATGGAGAAGCTTCCGGGAGATGATGCACAGAAGCTGAGTCAGATCCGTGAAGCCTATGCCTATATGATGCTGCACCCGGGATGTATGATGATGTCACCGGGCAGGGAAGTTCCGGCAGAAATGGAGAAATATATCCATGATCTCAACGAGCTGTACCGCACCCATCCGGCGCTGGTTCAGAAGGATGGTGAGTATGATGGATTTGAGTGGATCCAGCTTATGAAATATGAAGAGAATGTCCTTACCTTTATGCGTAAGACGGATAAGCCGGAAGAAACACTTCTTGCAGTATGTAACTTTGCGGCTGTTCCTTATGAGGACTATCAGGTTGGTGTTCCGTTCTACGGCAAATATAAAGAAATCTTTAACAGTGATGCAAAGGAATATGGCGGTCAGGGAACTGTCAATCCAAGAGCAAAGACCTGTAAGCAGGATGAGTGCGATGAGAGAGAATATTCCATTAAGCTTAAGGTTCCGGCACTTGGTGTGACGGTATTTTCCTGTACTCCGACCAAAAAGAAAGAAGCAGCCTCAGCACCGGTCAAAAAAGCGACAAAAAAACCAGCAGCAAAGAAGCCACGTGTTGTTGCAAAAAAATCCGAAACTGCTGTAAAAAAACCTGCCGCACGAAAAAAGACGGCAGCAGGGAAACTCAGAAAATCAGCAACAAAAGAGACTGCATAAAAAGGTACAATAGTAAAAATTAAAATTTGTTCTTGATTTTTCTGAAAAATCAGGTATAATAATGGTTGTGTTTCAGGCACAGGCTGGAATAGCTCAGTCGGTAGAGCACTTCACTCGTAATGAAGGGGTCGTGAGTTCGAGTCTCATTTCCAGCTTACCATTATTGAATCCGGATACTTTGAACAGAGTATCCGGATTTTTGTGTTATACGGCGGATTTTTTGTATAGTTTCCGCGCTTGCATTGCTGAAAAATTATGTTATCATAGTGAGATAAAGGGTTATTGCGATTATAACGCATTAACTTACAAAAGCGATAACTTTTTGTCCATATCAACATCCGGAAGCAGATTCTGCCGGGTGATGAAGGACACCAGAAGGGGATGCTGAAGAAATGTTAGATGAAACAGAAAAAAAGATCCTTCAGAGGATCGACACATACAAAGAAGAAATCATAAATTTTGCAGAAGATATTGCACTGCACCCGGAACCTGGTTTTGAAGAAGTGCGGACATCGCACAGGGTGGCAGAATATCTGAGAAAACTGGGGTATGGGGTGACAGAACATCTCGCACGTACAGGGGTTCGGGGAGACAAACGTATCACAGACGGACCGAAGGTGACAATTATCGGGGAGATGGACGCAATCGGCTGCAGGGCACATCCAATGTCAGATCCTGTCACCGGTGTAGCACATGCCTGCGGACATCATGCACAGCTGGCAGCGATGATCGGCTGTGCAGCAGCACTGGCAGACCCTGAGATCCAGAGCGGACTTGGCGGCAGTCTGTCCTTTCTGGCTGTTCCTGCTGAGGAGTATATTGATGCAGATAAACGGATCCGCATCCAAAAAGAAGGGACAGAATTCTGCTGCGGCAAGAGTGAGATGATTCGCACAGGGGTTTTTGATGATACGGATATTGCACTTACAACGCATGTACATATGGTGCCGGTAGAGGAGGATTTTTATCTGGGAAATCCGGCCTGCAACGGTTACAGTGCAGAACGTGTTACCGTTCGGGGCAGGGCTGCGCATGGTGCCATTGATCCATGGAATGGTGTGAATGCCCTGAGCATTACGACAAGTGCGATCCAGATGATGGGGTTGATGAGAGAGACTTTCCGCGAGGAAGATCATGTACGTCTTCATAATGTGATACGTAAGGCTGGTGATGTTATCAACAGTGTACCGGATGAGGCAGTCGTAGAAACGAAGGTGAGGGCGGCCTCTCTTGAAAAAATCGAGGAAATCACGGCCATGATCAACCGGGCCTATGACGGGGCAGCATATGCTTTTGGAGGCAGGGTCGATAGGGAAGTTCTGCAAGGATACATGCCGATCATTCCGAGGGAAGCAGATGCAGTGCTTAAAGAGGCGGCAGAAGATCTGAACCTTACATACCGCACTGTGCAGAAGGGTGATTTCAATAATGCCTGTACGGATGTGGGAGATCTGAGTCATCTGATGCCGGTTGTGAATTTTACTTTCAAAGGATTTGAGGGAAAACTCCATGGTGCGGATTTCAGGATCACAGATGTGGAAAAAGCATATATCCTTCCGGCAAAGCTGCTTGCACTGACTGTTTACAGGCTTCTTGGAAATGGAGGCAGGGCGGCAGAGAAGATCTGCTCGGAATATACACCGGTTTTTGACAGGGAAAGTTATACCCGATATGTCAGACAGCAGATAAACAAAAAATAAAACAGCAGGAGGAAAGGCAGAAGAAAATGACAGAAACATGTTTGGAACTAAAAAAGATCAGTAAATCCTTTTCAAAAGAAGAAACGGTTCTGAAAGAAATCAGTCTTTCTATTGGAAAAGGAGAATTCATCACGCTTCTGGGATCTTCCGGATGTGGCAAGACAACAACTTTGCGTATTATTGCAGGACTGGAGATGCCTGATTCTGGACGGGTATTTCTGGAAGGTAAAGATGTGACAGACCTTCCGCCGGAGGCAAGAAATGTAAATACAGTATTTCAGAATTACGCATTATTTCCGCATATGACCGTTGCAGACAATATCGGTTACGGGCTGAAACTTAAAAAAGTCCCCAAAGCGGAGATTAAAAAACGTGTATCGGAGATGCTGGAACTGGTGCAGCTTCCCGGCTATGAAAAGCGAAAACCATCTGAACTCTCCGGAGGACAGAGACAGCGAGTTGCCATAGCAAGATCGCTTATAAATAATCCGAAGGTGCTTCTCCTTGATGAACCTCTGGGAGCACTGGATCTCCAGCTTCGTCGTACCATGCAGATCGAACTCAAAAAACTGCAGAAAAAGCTGGGCATCACTTTTATTTATATTACTCATGACCAGGAAGAAGCAATCAATATGTCTGACCGTATCGCTGTCATGAATCATGGAAATTTTGAGCAGATCGGTTCCCCGGATGAAATCTATAACCATCCGAAGACAAGCTATGTGGCTACCTTTGTAGGAAATGCGAACATCCTCAGAGGAACAACGGAAGATATGGAGAACGGCTTTTTAAAAGTCAGTCTCGCGGGAAGCAGTGTGTTTGTGGCGGCAGATGGAAATATGCCGGAGAAAGGAACTCTGGTAACGCTGGCAGTCCGCAGCGAAAATATTGTTCTGGATGAATCCTGTCAGAAGGGGCTGTCTGCAGAGATTGTTGAGAAGAGCTTTGCAGGAGGGCTTCTCCGTGTTGTACTGAAGCTTGGCGATGGAACAGAGGTGATCGCAAGCAGATATGGCATTGATGCAAGTGTACAGCCGGGGCAGAAAGTAACCTGTTTCTTTGATCCGGAGAATGCAGTTCTGGTAGATCTTGACAGAGAAAGTGGGGCTTCAGTATGAAAAAACAGAAATCTGGTTCTGTCTGGATGATTCTTCCACTGTATATTTTTACAATAATTTTTGTAGCGGGTCCGCTGCTCTATATGGTGGCCTTAAGCTTTGCACAGCCAAAGGCCGGACATGGTGTGGAATGGATATTTACTCTGGAAAATTATAAAAAGATACTGGATCCTGTGTATATGCAGACGTTTACAGGCTCCTTCAAGCTGGCACTGACCAGTACATTTATTATCTGTCTGATCGGATATCCGTTTGGATATTTTATGGCAAAGCTTTCCGACAAATGGAAAAAACGTGCAATGATCTTTCTGATGCTGCCATTCTGGGTGAACTCACTGATCCGTCTTTATGGATGGATGATCATCCTTCAGACAAAAGGACTTCTGAACCATGCACTCAAAAGCCTGGGCCTGATCGAGAAGCCTCTCCGGATCCTTTACAGCTACCCGGCGATTGTGATAGGTATGACTTATGTGCTGCTTCCGTTTATGATCCTTTCAGTTTATTCCAGTGCGGAGAAACTGGACTGGTCGCTTGTTGAGGCGGCAAGAGATCTTGGTGCAAAGCCGTTTAAGGCATTTTGGACGGTCTCTTTTAAACTGACCCTTCCAGGGCTTCTGTCCGGAGTGATCCTGACCTTTGTTCCATCTATGGGACTGTTTTTCATTGCAGATATCCTTGGCGGGAACAAGATCGTACTGGTGGGAAGTCTGATCCAGGAACAGATGACCAGGGGAAGCAACTGGCCGTTCGCGGCGGCTCTTGCGGTAGTTCTGATGATCTTAACGACACTGATGATCATGCTTTACCGCAAAGTTACAAATGCAAAAGAATTGGAGGGTGTGGGATGAAAAAGAATTCAAAACTCTCCGGGTTTTACCTTGGACTGATTTTTGTACTGATGTATCTGCCAATCGCAGTTGTCATCGTATTTTCATTTAATGAATCAAAACTTCCGGTACGTTTTACCGGATTTTCGCTGAAATGGTATCAGGAGCTTTTTTCTGACAGTGCCATGCTCGAGGCACTTGGAAACAGTCTGTTTCTTGGTGTGGTGAGCTGTCTTGTGTCGGCTGTGATCGGAACTCTTGGTGCAGTGGGACTTTCCAGGATCCACTGGAAGACAAAAGGAGTACTGGAATATATTTCTATTCTGCCGCTGATGATTCCTGAGATCATCCTCGGTATGGTTATGATGGCATTCTTTTATATGCTGAATCTGCCTTTTGGAATGCTGACACTTCTGATAGGACACACGGTTTTCTGTGTGCCGTATATTCTTATGGAAGTAAAAGCACGTCTGGCAGGAATGGATCCTTCTCTTGAAGAGGCAGCAAGAGATCTTGGTGCGGGACCTTTTCGGGCTTTCTGGGATATTATCCTTCCGCTTATCATGCCGGCAGTAATGTCAGGTTCTCTTCTGGCTTTTGCAATGTCAATGGATGATGTGGTCATCAGTATTTTTATCAATGGACCGCGTCTTTCAACTCTGCCGATCAAGGTGTATACACAGATCAAAACAGGTGTTACGCCGGAGGTCAATGCACTCTGTACGATCATGCTTGCAGTGACACTTCTGATTCTGCTTATTTATACGGCAATTGGGAAAACTACCGGAAGAAATCAGAAAAAGAATTAAGAAACTCTTTTCAATGAGATAAAAGTAAGATATACTAAACATGGTATCAGAGTCAGAAGATCAGAATACTGACAGCTTCTGACATCTGGATATGTCTGATGTTTGAATGCTGCCGCGGAAGGCAGTGTTTGAAACAAATAAAGACAAGTAGAGGAGAAAAAATTATGAAAAAATCAGTGGTATGTGCATTATGTGCGGCACTCGTAGTTCCGGCATTATCAGTCTCAGTTTCAGCAGCTGACTCCAAAGAACTGGTACTTTACACCTGGGAGAATATGTTCCCTCAGGAAGTTCTTGACGGATTTGAAGAAGAAACAGGCATCAAGGTTGTTTACTCCAATTTTGATACAGATGAAAATATGCTGGAGAAGCTTTCCATGGCAAAGGGCGGAGATTATGATGTGGTTGTAGCTGACGATTATATCATCCAGACCGCTATCGAGGAGGGACTGGTAGAGAAGCTTGATACCTCCAAGCTGACAGGCTGGGATAATATCAATCCGCTTTATCAGGGACAGTTCTACGATCCGAATGATGAATATACAGCACCATATGGTGCAGGAATTCCGCTGAT
>CAKRTP010000056.1 GCA_934402155.1 uncultured Blautia sp.
TTTATCTGCACTTGCAATCAACAGATATGCCGAATTTGATTGTGCATAAATAGAAGTTGTAGTAGCAGTTACATTATTATTACTCACAAACCAAGCATACGTACTTGATCCGAGCGCTACAGCGGCAACGCATACCATGGCAATGGCTGCTGCCAGCTGTTTTTTCAGCGCTTTCACGCTTTTTTTGTTATCATTCATATTCGGTCTCTCCTTCATATAAATTTACCTTCTGCGGCATTTCGGACGGAAGTTTTGTGGTTAGATCAAACTCCCACCGGGCCCGGTTGAAAGAGTTTTCCTCCACCGTTTTCCGGTGAGGCCTTCATCTAACCACATGAGCGTCATCCCTCTCTGCCATAAAAGGATTTTGTGTTTTTGATCTATATAATCGGTGGTTGTGGCACCGGTTATATCATGATTATTTGTTACGTCTGTTTTTCCAGGTGATTTCCTTGTCTGTATAGTAACTGTCGTTCGGTGCTTCGTTTCCTGCTGCGCCGATTGGCTTGTCCCTGGTAATGGTATCTTTGATATCTTCTATAAATTTCCACAGGAGACTGGTATCATCATCAAAATCTGTATCTATGTTCATACTCATCTCCACACTGCCTCCGATAATGGAGTCCACGCACTCCGGATCATCGCCTTCCATCCAGACTGCGATCGTATATTTATCAACATTTCCTACAAGAAACTCTTTTTCATTATACTCATAAATGACATTATCTGACAAGAAATTTTTGCAGCCTTTTTCCGCTTCTCCATCCTTTGCCGGAGCGGCATAAACGACCTTTTCTCCGTTTCTCCACACTGCGATCCGGACCGCCTTTTCGGCTCCTTTTGAACAGGAATCCAGCGTAATCCTGGCAACGTAGGAAAGGTCCTCTTTTCCTGCATTTCTGACAAAATATGTATATGCCATATAATTTTTTCCATTGTGGGCACCTTCATGCTCATCCAGGTCATCCGGAATATCTTCTGCCGAAATATTGGTGGCATCTTTTACGGTTGCCGCCTCCAGTCTGGCTGTTGCACCGTCAAAGTCCCCGTTATCCGCAATACTGATACCTCTTCGGTAGAGTTCCAGTCGATCCAGGTTGATCGTGAAATTTCCCATTTTTTCCTGCATAAAGGCAGCAACAAAAAGAAGCACAACTATAATCAGCATTCCAAGCAGTGCCAGATTCAGTTTGTCCAGACGGAGCAGTGCCGCTCCAATCTGACGTCTCCTCCTGTGAGGCCGGTACATGCTGACAATTTTTTCCGGATCGACATCGCCGCCCTCTTTTTCCAGCAGTGCCTCCAGTTCCTCGATTCGGATCAGCTGCTCTGTGTCTGCTTTTTTCCTTCTGAAAAGGTGTCGTTTATTCTTTTTTCCTGCTTTATTTTCAATATCTTTTATCTTTTTTTCGGTTTTCTTCTTCACAGCTTATACCTTTTCTTCACATAGGCCACATATTCCTGCATGGCCTGACGCTCCTGCGAATCTGCAAATCTCAGCTGAATACCTGCCACAAAACGGAACGGACTGCCTTTTGGCATTTCGCGCATCCAGCAGATGACTCCTACTACCTCTCTCTCTGCCTGCCCTTCAGCAGCTGTTCCAAGTCTTGGCAGAGTAAAAATGCAGGATTCTCCTACTGTAAACCAGCGGTTCATGTATACCGCAAGACCATTGTTTGAGATATCCATGGTCTCGCCTTTTTCCTTCTCCACCTCTCCGTCAGAATTCAGTTCCCAGGTATCCTGCATGTAGGTGACAGGAAGTTCGACCTTCATACGGACATCCACACGTCTGATGAACTGTCTCTGTTCCGCCACACGTCTGATCTTGAGATAATGTCGGATTCCTTCTTTTACTACGTCATCCACATATCCTGCCACAATGTTGCTTTCGTCACCCTCGCTATATCTGAACAGCAGTTTCTGATCTTCGTCAGGTACCATTCTTTTGCCGTCCACCATAGGCGCAGACACCAGGAAAGCCGACTCATCAAGTGCTTTATTGAATGTGCAGAGCATATTAAACTGAGGTTCTTTTCCTATCGGCACATCAAATGCGATCTGAATTTTTGTCCCCTTTTTCAGTTGTATACTTCCTGCCATGGTATTTCCTCCTGTAGCTTCCTTATTAATTTTTATCTGAAAAATCTTTCTGTTTTTCTTCCTGAATCTGACGTATCGCCTCTCTCAGCGCAGCCTCTTCTTCATCTCTGGCAATCTTTCCGGCCAGTCTGATGGTTCTTACCAGATTGTTGATAAGTATAAGTGCCAGCGGTATCAATATAACCGGTATAAAAACAAGCGGATTTGATACAAGACGTGCCAGCTTGCCAAGAACCAGAGACGACGCGACCACTTTACCGATCAGAGCATCTGAATCCGTTCCATACTGGTCAGGGACATTGTTTGCATCTCCCTTCGTCGTATATCTCCATTCTGTTCCATCCTGTTCTTTTTCTGTGACACGATGTGTATTTACCGCACCATCCAGTGCCGGATCGGCGGAATAAAAGGAAATGACATCTCCGACCTGTATCTCGGACGGATCTGTTTTCTTTACAAGGATCAGAGTATCTGTGTCATACGACGGCTTCATGCTTCCTGTCGTGATCCGAAAGACTGTATAGCCGCCAAGGCTCGGGGTTTCTCCCTGTTTTGTAAAAACTACAAGACAGAGAATCACGACTGATGCTGCAATGAGCAATACGGAGATTATGTTTGTCAGTGTCAGAAAAAATTTCTTGATCATAAATTGCTGTTGTCCTCTTTTGTGTTTTTGCGTTCACGACGTTTCTGCATACGTTTTACGATATAGTGGGAAAGGCTTGCAGCTTCTGCTTTTTCCTGAACCTTCTGAAGACGGGCTTCTGCCGCTTCCTGTCGTGTTTTGGCTTCTTCGACTGCTTTTGCTGCCTCTCTCTGTGCTGCTGCGACTGCTGCCTTGGATTCTTTCTTTAATCTCACTGCTGTCTCTGCAGCTTCTTTTCTGATCCTGTCAATCTCTTCTGCTGCTGCCTTCTGTTTCTTTTCTTTTTCCTTGCGGGCATTTTTTGCAGCTTTCTCTGCCTTTTCCGCCCTCTCCTGTGCGGCATCCAGCTCACGCTTTTTCTCTTTTTTTACAGTATCCAGTACGATCTGAAGATTTTCGACAGAACGTTTCGCCTCTTCCTGCGCTATCTCTATTGCATTTCTTGCTTCTATATCGGCAGCCGCCATTGCCTCTTCTGTTTCCTGGCGGATTTTCTGTTCTTTGTGAAGCTGTTCCTCGAGATCTCTTCTCTCCTCCTCCAGCTGCATCCTTGTCTGCTCCATAAATTCCATCTGCTGATTCAGGGAATCTATCTGAAATTCCAGTTCTGAAAGAGAACGTTCCAGCTCCTGGCTGCGTTCCATCTCTTCTTCCAGTTTCGCCTCTGCGTCCAGCTGAGCCTGTGTGACCTCTTCTACAAAGACTTTTCGGATCTCCACATCCGGAATATCTCTGTCTTCGACAATCTGCTCTTCAATCTGTTTGACGAATTTCGGGCTGACAGGTTCTCTCTTTTCGGCTGCAAGCTCCTTCAGTTTCCTCGGGTCCTCCTCCAGAAGGCTCTTGAATACAGTATAATTTGTGATGAAATTGATATACATCTGCAGAAGATATTCTTCATCAAACTGAAGTGCAGAATCCCTCTCCTCGATCGTATACCCTACTTCATCGTAACTCTCAATAAACTGCCAGAGTCTGTAACAGGTACGGTAATCCGGATCTTTCATCATAAGGTTGGTCCTCTGGATCGGACTGTACACTTTGGCACATCCGTTCATGATATCACAGAAAGAACTTGTCCTTAACGTTCTCGACATCCTTCGCACACGGTCAATCCTTTTGAAGAGATCCATATGGTCTGTATCATTCTCCACATAACTCTGACGGTTTTTGATCGTCATCTCCACCTTGTATGAGATTTCCTCATAGGCATCGTCTACCTTGCTCTCCATTCTCAGAACATTGCAGGTTTCATCTCCTGTTGACCAGAAGATCACATCCGTCCGCTTGTCCACAAAGGCAAAAAGACGCTGGATCAGATGATATACGAAACGATTTTCGTACAGATCATAACTCTCCTCTGTCGTTATATTCAGAATTCTGGTCGGCATGATCTCTCCGGCTGCATTCTCCGCGATAAACTGTGTGTGCTGACTTAAATGCCGGACACTGTCTGCCGTGATTTTTTTTGCAAGTGCTACCGGCACTACTTCCTCTGTAGTCGTGATAAAACGACGTGGTTTATCCACAATATTAAAAATAGCTTCAATTCCTTCCTCTACTACCGAGAGCCATTTTTCATCAACTACCTTGTGAAGAACTCTGTTTTGCTGCTCAAGAGTATTGTCACCTGCCTGAACCATCTCAAACAGATACTGAAAGTATCTGTCATCCTCCAGAGCTTCTTCCACCTGACTTGTATATTTCTCATATAAATCGCTGATCGTTGTTTCTTCCATCGTTTTATCCCCTTACTGCATTTAGTGCGACTGTTCAGCAGACTCACGGCTGCGATTCAGTACAGATTCTGGATTCTTCTCAGATATGATTTACTGTCTTCCATCTCTGCTTTTCCAAATGTTTTGTCAATATAACTGATCAGACCTGTGATCTCATCTCTTACAAAGGTTACGTTCATACTCTCGAATTTTTTGAGTACTTTACGCGCGATAATGTAGTCCATACCTCCAAGTTCTGTTCCGCCGCAGGCCACATAAACCGGGATAAAGTCATACATCTGCTTCATGATACGGTTTCCGAAAGAAAGCTTGAATCTGGTAACCAGATAGTTGTCCAGTTTCTGCATTTTGTCCAGTGTATCCTCGCTGATCGGATAGTCTTCTCTGGCTTTCTGGAAAAGATACTCAAGATGCTCGGCTGTAATGTCACAGTGAGGCTGCAGATCGCATTCAAAGGCATCTGCTCTCTCATTCAGCTCGATCGGCATCGCACGGTCATATACCTTATCGGTGATCGTAAATGTGGAATCATCGTTATTTGCAGTTCCGATAAACCAGGTAGATGCAGATACATGGATCTTGCCTTCGTCAAGCTTGACCGGATCACCTTTCCATGCGGTCGGCACAAGGTCAAGTACCCATTCATCTTCACTTGGCATTTCCAGTACGGAAAGCATCTCGGCAAAATAATATTCAATTCGTGCAAGGTTCATCTCATCCAGTACGATCAGTGTCGGATCAGGACGATAATTTGCCTCATACAGGGCACGCAGAAATTCCGTCTCGTTAAATTTCTTTGAGAACTCATTAAAATAACCAAGGACTTCTGTACGGTCACGATAGGAAGGCTGTACAGATACGATCATTGCCGGATTTTCCAGATACCGGCTGAAGGAATATGGAAGACTTGTCTTACCGGTACCGGAAATACCCTCCAGAATAAGCAGTTTACTTGCCGCCATTCCTGCAACAAAGCGTCTGATGATCTCAGTTGTGTAATAAAGATTCATCTGACTTGCAGCAAAAAGTCTGTAACCCTCGACAAACTCTTCCAGTGTAATGTCGTTGTTATACTTCGGATACTGGAAAGATTCGTATTTCTTATCCACAAGAGTAAGCTTCGGAAAACGATGCTGAATATTGTCTTCTGTGTCTGAGGAAACCACCGCACGCACCACCGGAGCTTTTTTCGGATCGTCTGTCCCCGGAATGACCGCTGCTGTCCCGGCGGCAGCCCTGCCGCCTTCTGTAATATTTCCAACTGTAGGGATCACATCATCTGTCAGTGCCGACGCGCCCATATACGGGATTCTCTCAGTTCCTCCCATGGCATTTACCTTGAGGGCAAGAATGCTGTTCTTCTCATCCATGAGAGCCAGCACCTGCTTGTTTAATCTTCCAATCTCCCTGTACAGAGCGGCATTGTCGGATTTATCTGTCTTTAACTGGTGATGCAGAACTGCTCTCCTGATCAGGAGCAAAATGATCACAACCGGAATTGCCGCAAGGAGGATCATCAGCAGAACAGAAAGAATTTTGCCCACTATGCTCAATGTCGGAAAATAAGTCTTAAAGATCATAAAATATTCCGCCCAGCCGGTCACAAAAAGCCGGGCAAAATCAACCAGCCAGGTCACAAGATTATATACGACCTGTGAAAGAACCTCAAATGCAAACTTCAGGAATTCGCTCAAGACTCCGTTCCCTCCTCTTTCGTCCGATCGCTGTCAGATTCACTCTGACTCTGCTGTTTTCTGGCATCTGCAAGTTCTTTTTCTGCTTTTGCACGGATTGCTTCTGCTTCTTCACGCAGTTTTCTCGCTTCTTCCAGTGCCTTCTGTGCTGCTGCCGCATCACTTTTGGATGCTGATGCTTCCTGTCTCTGTGCTGCTGCTTTCTGCGCTGCCTCTTCCTGAGCCAGTGCGGTTTCTCTGGCTGTCTCTACTGCAACTGCCTTTTTGAGTCGGATAGAGATCATGATCAGGTTGTAGACCTGATAAATAAAGAACAACAGCATCGGAAGTACAATGACGATAAGGAAGCCCATGCTGCTGGAAAGAAAATCCATGACTTTTCCTGCTTTTGGGATATCTCCGACATATTTACCTACAATATCTCCATCAGAGATGATATGTGTATCTGTTATTCCATGGTTGTTATCACCAAGTGTTGTATAACTTCTTGCATTGCCGACGGTTTCAATCTTCTGAATACGGTGAGTATTGAGTGCATATTCATTGTCGATGATCGTATGGAAGCAGACGATATCTCCCTCTTTGAGAGTGGACGGATCGCATTTTCTGATAAAGATCAGATCGCCTGCGCTGAATGTCGGTACCATGGAATCTGATTTTACCACAAGAGGGGTGTAGCCCATAATACTTGATACGTTCTGGTTGTCTCTTGTTGCCATTGTTGTGAATGTGTACAATGCTGCTACCAGTATTATCATCCACAGTAATACACTGATTACAACTGTTCCTGCTTTTTTTAATGCTTTCATCTTGTTTTCTTCTCCCTGATCATTCTGTATTTTTGCAAATCCTCACCCACTGCCTGCTGCACTTTGCAAAGCAGGCAGGGAACTTACCTGATTTTGTTTAATTCTGATCATCTGATACTTCTCCGGTAAATCTCATCCGGATCGAATAATCAGATCCTCTCAGCTCATCTGTACATGCTGGATCCGTTCCTTCCATCCAGATGTGAACCTTTATTTCTTTATCCTTCCCTTCCTTCAGAAAAAACATGGCATTATTTTCATTCACCTTCATCGCTGAAGCTTCCGGAAGGCCAAATGTCTTTATCGTTCCTTCTGTACTGCCCGTATCGTCCAGTCCCGGATCGTAGTTCCAGATCTTTCCATCTGCGGAAAAAGCGATCCTCATGGAATCCGGCAGTGCACTGTTCTGTGAGCTGACTGCCGTTCCGTCTTCTGTATCTGAACTGCTGTCTGCACTTGTAAGATGAACAGTCATATCTTTTGCTGCCATAAAGTGAAGCGTAAACTCAAGATATGCACCACTCGTACTCTGAACCGTTTTGCCATTTTCATAGGTAAAATTCTCACAATCTGATGTCGTCACCGGTTCCAGAGGAGTCGTCTCCATGGAAAATCCCTTTTCCTTTTGGATCTGCTCCGCGATCTGCTCAAATGACAATGTCTTTACATACTGATCGATCGTATCATGCGGTTCAAGGTCTATCCTCAGATCCGCATCTGCTATGATATCCAGGCTCATCGTTTTGACTTTTGCCCTGTCCGCAATGGAAAACCACGCTACAGTGGCTGCCGTCACAGCCACAAAAGCCAGAAGGACAAGCAGTATTGATGTGTACAGTCTGTTCTGAACAGTTCTGTCTTTTTCTTTGTTGTTCATGCCTGTGCCCCTTTCCGGCCAAGCACACCGTAAAATCCAAGCTGCAGATCCGCTGTGCCGTATTGTATATCATTGGAGCAGTCCGGGTCACAGCCTTCTATGTAAAAATATATATCAACCGTATATATTTTGTTGAACTGCATATTCAGAAGTGCTCTGTCAGGAACTTCCACAGAATCGTCTGTAAAACTGACCGTATATTCACTCACGGAGGAAGCCGGATCGGAAACTGCTCTGATATTTCCGCTTCTGTATGACAGTACCTGATCTCTTCCAAGTGTCTGTCCATTGACGACTGTATTATAAACCTGCTGGTTCGAAGCATTCTGACTCTCACTTAATTTCAGGATGACTGCTGAAGAATAGTCTCCGTCAAATACAAGTCCAAGTCTTGCAGCATTTATCATCTGTCCGGATACTTTTTCACCAAGCAGACCTTCACTCTGATCGAGATAAAGCTTCATGGTGCTTCCTGCATCCAGTTCTTCCCCTGCTGCACGGATATAAATCCGTCCATGATAGTAATAATCTTCGTTCTTTACCATCTCAAACGAAGAAGCCATTCCGGAATCTGTAAATGGTGAATAGACAAAGTTCTGCAGATCATCCGTCGAAACCGGAAGAAGATATTCTGCATCTGTCTGATTCACCTGCGTGATCTCTGCGGTCTGCGAATCCCTGAAACTGCTTCCGCCTGTACTGCTGAGCTGAAGTTCCAGCTTTTCCTCTCCTGTTCTTGCTGTCGCGGCATTTGTCGAAACTGCCCGGTTAAAGGTAAACCATGCATAGGTGAGAAAAGCTGCTGCAAACAGAACAAAGATTATTGTTACCGTCAGAAACCAGGTTTTGAAACTACGCTTCATGGCAGTCATTCTCCTTTCTCATTCTCCGCCAGATCCACACCGGCAAATGCAAGCTGAATCTGTGAATCCCTGTTCTGTACAGAATTTGAGCACTGTTCATCGCAGCCTTCCAGATAAAGCCAGTATTCAACTTCTGCCACTTCATCCTTGTTCAGCTGTGCCAGCATCTGATTCCCATCCTTATATACATCCTCGGAATCACCATTTCCTGCCATATATGCTGTGATCTCCTCTGCCGGGTCATCCGCATAAACAGGCTTTCCATTATCAGATATGTCTGAAACTACTGTCGAAGCCTTTGGAACTGTCAGCGTTGACTGTGCCCCGGATGTACTTCCCATATCATCCAGTTTCCAGATAAATGTTTTGTTTCCTTCGTGTGATGTGATCTTCATTCCGAGTCTCATTGCAGCCAATGACTGCTCATCACTTCCAAGCTTCAGTGCTTCTCTGTTGAAATATACTCTGCATGGTGCATTCTGGCACTGCAGATAAACAGTTCCATGCAGTGTATCCTGGTCTACTCTGCTGTCAGCGTTGTCGTAGAGTATCGCGATACCCTTTTTATTTTGGGCAGTTGCCCTGTAAAAATGCTCCAGATTTCCTGTAGAGAGTGGTTTCATTGATTCAGGGTTTCCGCTCAGTACCAGATCGCAGGTTTTTTCAAATGGTCCGTTCTTATCTGTCGATATCATCAGAACCGTGTCGCCCTCGCTGACTGTTCCTGCCATCGGAGTCACATTGGTGGAATGCATCCCTGTAAGTGAAAACCAGGCATAAGTGGAACCTGTCGCAGCTGCCAGAAGAAACAAAATCCACAGTACAGCTTTCAGAAATGATTTTTTTAACTGATCAACTTCTCTGTTCAAAACCTTTCTCCTCTGTTATCTTTATTTCACAATTCCTGCAAAGGATACAGAAAGGTTCTTAAGTGTCTGACTGCAAAGGTTTATGGTACAATCCTCATCACAGCCCTCCAGCCAGATATAAAGATCGATCTGCACCGGCTCACCGGCTGCCCCATTCTTTCCTGAGGTTGTGCACAACTTCAATGATTTCTGCTTCAGACTGACACTTCCTGTGTTTTTGTTATAGTTACAATAGGCATCTGAGGTGTACGGTGTAAAAGATACTGTGGTCCCGTCTGTCCTGGTGCAGTCAAGTACATCTCCTTCTTTGCCGGTAGCTGTATTATATTCCGCCTCCGGATTTTTCTTGTCACTGATCACAAAAATATATTCTCCGTCCATGGGCTGATCCTGCCCGGCCTTATGTACCACAAATCCTGCACGGATTGCAGAAGAAATCGGTCTCTCCTCGTCACTGTCCTCAAAACCGATATCTGCAATATAAATATCCGTCGGGTTCCCGTTGCTTCTGAGAAACAGACTCGTTTTGTAATAATCTGTATAATTTCCCCTGCCAAACAGATTCGCCACCAGATTTGGCTGATTCTCTGTTCCGTTGGTAAAACCAAGTACTTTTTGAAATCCTCCGCTTATTCTGTTTGTAGAAACGGGATTCAGCTGTCCTGCAAAGCTGTCCAGCACCGCCGCTGAACCATAAGTTCCATCATAGGCATTGCTGATCTGCAGATTAACACCTGCTCCTGCCGCCATGCGAACCTTCGTTGTATGACGTCCGGTATTGTATACATACCAGGCGTAGGTTGCCGATACGACAGCCAGCAGTGCAATAAACAGTGCAACTGTACCTGACGTAAGTTTGCCTCTGAGCTGTTTTCTGTCTGAAATCGTCTGTTCAATCATCTCGGAGATTACGCCCACCTTCCCTTCTTTCTGAATAGTTACAATTATTCTATAATATAATATCATATTGTTTTTCATTCAGCAATGTATCATATTTACAGATTTTCTCGTTTAAATAAACAAGATGAACAAAATATAAAGTTAAAAAAAATCTGATCTCCACTTATCAGTGAAAATCAGATTTTTATATCAGCGTTTCTTATAATGATAGATCAGAACACCCGCTGCTGCGAGAACTGCGATCACCGCGATCCAGATAAAAGGTTTCCTGCTTTCGGAAGTTTCTTTTGCTGTTACTGTCTGACCGGAAGCCTGAACATTATCCTTATCTGTCTCTTCAGGAGCTTCTGTCTCCTGCGCCTTTGTTGGTTCAGGGGTTTCTGTTGGTACAGGAGTCTCTGTTGGTGCAGGGGTCTCTGTTGGCGCCGGAGTCTCTGTCGGTGCAGGGGTCTCTGTTGGCACCGGAGTCTCTGTCGGTGCAGGGGTCTCCGTTGGTGCAGGAGTCTCTGTCGGTGTCCCTGTTACTGCCGGGGTCTCTGACACTGCTTTCGTTTCTGCCGATGCTTCTGAAGTTTCCGGTACCGGTACCATATCCAGGGATTCTGCTGAATTCTCATAAGTACCATGTTCTTTCGCCCACTCTTCAGTCTTCTCCAGATCTACCCAGCCTTCTGTGCCATCAATTGTCGTAACGCCCCAGTGGCTGCCGTCAACAAGCTCTGCATCCTGTGTGATATGAAGTGTCTCACCATTCTGAATATCACGGACTCCCGGAACTTCGCCGTACTTGGTTCCCGGACCCTGATAGAGTTTCTGGCTTCCATCCTCTGAATAAGCCTTAACATCGTAGTCTGCATTATAATCTACATTGTCTCTGCCTGCAATATACAGCTCCGATTCAATCGCTTCCTTGCGGGACTGTGCCGGTCTGCAGTCATCCAGCGGCACATAACCATGCATACCATGATACTCCGTATATCCCCAGGTTCTGTTGTTGGCCGGATCTTCAGTCTCTCCCTCAATATGTAATGCTGTGCCATTTGGAATCTGGCTGTCATTTAATTTCGCTGAATTCATATCCGGCAGGGAATAGATATCAATTCCTCCCTCACTGGATTCTACGATCATGTAATAGTCTGTTTTATATTCAGGCTGCTGCTTCTCCTGCAGCACATCTGCCATAACATTTACACTCATCAGAAGTCCCAGCATAACGACCAGAATGCTCTTTATTATTTTTTTCATTTTATCGTCTCCCGTATGATTTGATCCCAAAAAGTTTCTGCTCCTATCATACCATACTAAAGCTCTAATGGTAATCCTTTTTTGCTATAAAAAGCATATTTTTTTCGACATCATCAATGATTGAACCGACAAAAAAGAAGCATCCCCGGGGAAATCTCCGGGGATGCCTGAATCATGGCAATTATAATTGATTCCTTAGTTAATTATTATTTGTACAGAGGTCCGTAGTTCTTGCAAGCGCGGAAGTCTGCACCTTCTTTATCCATTCCAAATGCATTCCATGCTGCCGGACGATAGATATCTTTTTCCGGAACGTTGTGCATGGATACCGGAATACGAAGCATTGAGCACATTGTGATCAGGTCAGCTCCGATATGTCCATAGGAGATAGCACCGTGGTTAGCTCCCCAGTTGTTCATTACATCATAAGCTGT
>CAKRTP010000057.1 GCA_934402155.1 uncultured Blautia sp.
CGGCAGTAGATCCAGCCGGCAGCAATTCCTCCGATGATCCCTCCGTAAACTACAAATCCGTCTGTCAGAGTCTCCAGAAGAAATTCCGGATCTTCTGCTACAGATCTCCATTCTGTGATCCAAAAGAGGAATTTTGCACTGATAAGACCTCCCAGAAGTCCCCATAATATGATTGCAAATACATGGTCACTGCTCAGACGGAGCTTTTTTGCCCGGAATTCTGTCACGATCCAGGCTGCGATCACTCCAACTGTGATCATCGCACCATATCCATATACTGTCAGCGGCCCGATTGTCAGAAGTTCGTTTTTCACAGACTTATCTCTCCTTTCTCCGCCGGTCCATCTTCCAGCGTTTCTGTCTGGTCCGAATTTTGCCGACATACTTCAAAACTCTCCCATATTCTGAGGAGTTCCTGATTGGCTCTGTCATTTAAATGATCTCCGTCACAGGCATCCGGATCGCATTCTCCACAGACGTCCATTCCCAGGATCTGCTGTTTATCCAGAAAAATTCTTATAAACCGACACAGTTCCTCCAGCTTCATATCTCCCTGACTCCAGGTGGTCGAAGCATCCTGTGTGCAGAGAACATCCTTATCAACAGAAATATAAACAGGAAGTTCTGTTTTTGCCGTCTCAAAAAAAGCACACTTTTCTTCCAGCGTCATCCTGCTCAGCCTCTCTCTCGACAGAAATCTTATTTTTCCCCGAAGTCCGGGCTCCGTCTGTTCAAAAGCCTCCTCGTCCGGTCCGATCAGAAATACTTCCTCCAGCAGAGGAAGTTCCTCCAGCGATGCCGCGATCCAGCCCCCACAGGAGAGAAGTCCTCCAAATGCCGGTGGCTGCATATCTGTATGGTTGTCAAAAACGATCAGTCTAAAGGGTCTCTGCACTTTTTCAAGCCATATACGGCTCATGTAATGATAATTTCCTGAATCAATAAAATGAATTCCCTCTGACTTAAAATCTTTTAATTTTTCTCTCAAAATATTCATCGCATCTTCATCACAGTAGCAATTGCTCCCCGGAAGCTCCTGTACCTCCACCCAGGAGATTTTTTCTCTTTGTACTTCTCCGGTCTGCCAGAACTGCTGCTGTCTGTAGATTCCTGAAAAATCCATAATAATGATTTCTTCTTTTTTTGTCATAGAGCCATCTTACCACGAAGAGAAGCATCCCGCAAGAGCCGCACATTTTCAGGGAAGTAAAAGACCCGGAAAAGATTCTGCGAATCTTCTCCGGGTCTTTTGTTATTCTTTGTCGCTCAGGCTGAACAAATCTCAGGCTTTGTCAACAGAACCGAACAGTTCCATTTTTTCTTTAACAGTAGCCTTGATTGCTTCGAATCCAGGAGCAAGAAGTTTACGTGGGTCATATCCTTTGCCCTGCTCATCCTTGCCTTCTTCGATATATTTACGTGTAGCTGCAGCAAATGCAAGCTGGCACTCTGTATTTACGTTGATCTTGGATACGCCAAGGTCGATAGCTTTCTTGATCATATCAGCCGGGATACCTGTACCACCGTGAAGTACGAGCGGCATATCTCCTGTCAGCTGCTGGATAGCGTCCAGAGTCTCAAAGCTCAGTCCCTGCCAGTTTGCCGGGTATTTACCATGGATGTTACCGATACCAGCTGCAAGGAAGTCGATACCAAGGTCAGCGATCATCTTGCATTCCTTAGGATCTGCACATTCGCCCATTCCTACAACACCATCTTCTTCACCGCCGATAGAGCCAACCTCTGCTTCCAGAGACATTCCATGATCAGCAACGATCTTAACCAGTTCTTTTGTTTTCTCTACGTTCTCTTCGATTGGATAATGGGAACCATCAAACATGATAGATGTAAATCCGGCTTCAACACATTTCAGGCATCCTTCATAGCTGCCGTGATCAAGATGAAGAGCAACCGGAACAGTGATGTTCAGTTCTTCCATCATTCCCTTAACCATACCAACAACAGTCTTGTAGCCTGTCATGTATTTTCCTGCGCCTTCGGATACACCGAGGATAACCGGTGAGTTGAGTTCCTGTGCTGTAAGCAGGATTGCTTTTGTCCACTCAAGGTTGTTAATGTTGAACTGACCTACTGCATAATGACCAGCTTTTGCTTTTTTCAACATTTCTGAAGCGTTTACTAACATGATAAATTCCTCCTAATCTTATCGGAAGTTGGTCTTACCACTTCCAAACTATACGTCTAGTTTACCAGATTCTTTCCAATTCGTCCAGTATATTTAAACAAATTCCTGACCTGATCCGGTAAATTTTTAACAATTTCGGATCCTGATTCAGGAACCGGTACTTCTGTGGTAATCTCTGGTCAGCTTTTCAAGCATCTCATCTATGTTCTCAGAATCTGTCGGAATCTCAGGTATTTTGGAAAATCCTGCAAGTTTCGTCTTGATTTCCTGAAGGACTTCTTTCTCAACACCAAGCCTTCTCACCAGACTCTGATATTCTTCGGATGTTTTTGTAATACCATATGCCAGAAGATATACCGTCAGAGACTCCCTGCTCCTGCTTCCTTCATATGCTTTCCTGAAATATTCGACTGCTTTTTCCATCTGAAACAGATAACTGTAGGCACATCCCAGATTGTGGCAGATATTTTCTGTAAGACCTTCCCGGATCTCTTCCAGCCCCTTTGTATCCAGAAGTTTCTGATAAACCCGGATCGCATGAACATACATGCCATTTGCTACCAGTTCATCACCTTTTCTTTTTTCTCTCAGAAGAGGCGGTTCCTCTGCCAGCTTCTGGATCTGGATGTTCAGGCTTTTCATTTCTTCATAAGTAAGGTAATTGATTTCCTTAAATACGGGATACAGAAACTCTTCGATACTGAAATCTCTCTCTTCCAGCATCCGAAGTCTGGCAGCCAGTTTCGGAAGTTCCAGTTCTTCCTGGATCCATCTGCACAGATTTTCATTCAGTATTGTCTCATCAATAAGATAGAGATTATGATAAAAATAATAACAAAGTTCTTCCAGGGAATAAACATTCGTGCTGATATTCTCAATATAATACGGAATTTCTGCTTTTTTCGTCTGACACAAAATATATCCACTCATGCTGTTTCCCCCCCTTACCATTTTGTGATTTCTTTCCATACTTTGCCGCTCGCCGGGAACATCTCGCCAAACCCGAGATCTGTTACCGTGATCTCACATTCTTCCTGCGAAATATACTGGAGTTTCACGTTCAGACGGGTAGTTTTGTTCGGACGCTTCGGAAGCCCCGGAAGGCGCATGCCGATCCGCTTCTTCTCGCTTTCTCCCATCGCAGAAGCAACAAATACGAGTTCTTCTTTTCCGTCCAGAATAAGCTCACACTCTGCCTTGCACTCATACCAGTTTCTTCCCGCTTCGATCAGCGGATGATAAGCCTGTGCTCCCATGACACGCATATCCATTCCAATATCCTGAAGAACAAGTGAACCGCTCAGATAACGGTAATCGCGAAGTTTTCGTGTGAGAAACCTCTCCACGCCGGCTGCACAGGCCCCTTTTGCAAAAAGGTTGTTGCCGTAAAACACCTTACGTTTCTGATAGCAGAGTAATTTCACTGATTTCTGTGCCCATTCCTGATCAAATCCAGTTCCATCAATCTGGATACTGGAATACAGTTCTGAACCAAGCGTGTTTTTTGCAAAAGTATAAAAATCTGCATCTCTCTGCTCATCATCCGTATCATTCAAATCTGTTTCCACCGCCTCTTCCAGCTTCACCAGAATTGGCTTTGCACTCGAATTCATGACCATTTTCCGGAACTTTACATGATTTTTGTCAAAACTGTACCAGCCTACGCTTCGGTTCCAGGTTTCTGTCTTCTGCGTCATGATATAATAATAGAAGCTTTCTTCATGATCCATGATGATAAAGCTGGTATTTTTGATCTCCAGGGCCTCTCCTGCCTTCTGGAGATTCTCCACCTGAATATCATCCAGAGATTCCATCGTCACTGTCAGGCAGCGGATGTTCTTGTTGATATCTGCCACACCTGTGAGCTTCAGCATCCCATTCAGGAAATATGCCAGGATCTCCCAGGGCTGCTTCTCCTCTCCTGCGACCTGGACCGGTTTGCGGCTTTTGGATATCCCATAAAGATCCTCGAGCAGAAAACCACCTTTTTCTCTTGCAAAATATTCTGCTTCAATCCCGATACAGTAATCCTTCTGTTCCAATCTCCTGCACAGGCAGGTGGGCACCTCATACTGGCCACTGCCTACCTTTACAGGAAGAGAACGTGGTTCTTCTGCTTTTCTGTCATAGTAGCAAAGCTGGGAAAATTCTCTTCCCAGATCGATCCCGATCATCAAATCTCTTGTTTCATTCATTTTGTGTTTTCCTTATCTATCGTAAACATTTCTTTTACATATTGTTCCTGACGAAGATAACTCTTGAGACCTTCCTTTACTTCTTTCTTTTTGTCCAGTCTTCTGTCAGAAAGCATCTGATTCAGAAGCTGATATTTACTTCCGGAAGTTCCCTCGATCTTTTTCATGTTGAGCACCCTTTCTGCTGTCGTTCTGGTACTCTTTTCCCTGTCGATCTTGAAATAATAATGAAGATTTTCGCCATAGAACAAAGTGAAAGTCCTGCCAAAAATTCCCTCGTAAATTTCTCTCAGAGGCTCACATTTATATTCCAGTTCCGTTCCAAGCCCTGTATCCATCGCATAATACAGAGTTACTCTTGCTCCAGGATAAGCATGACATTCTACAAATGTTTTGTCATCCAGCTGATACGGGCTCAAAAGTTCCGGTGACAGTCTCCTGAAAAATCCAAAGACAAGGCTCTCTTTTGCACACTCTTCCAGAATCTTCTGCTCTATTCCCACATACTCCGGCTTCGGATCCTTTTCTTTTGAAATTTCCTGCAGAAGTGCCAGTCTGCACACCTGATTCAATGGCCATCTGTTTGTATAAGCATACTCCAGTCTGCTTCTGACAAACGGACTCATTGCATATTCTTTAACAAAGACCCCATATGCCACCTGTGTCAGATAAGCCCCTATAATCCGCTCACTTCCGGCCTGATTCACATAGGACTCCAGCACTGCTTCGCCCTCTTTGCGGTAATCCGAAGTAAATATCAGAAGTTCCAGAATTCTCTCTTCCAGATCGTAAGTATCCATCTCAAAACCGCAGGCACTCTTCCAGATAGAAATAAGTTCTCCAACCGGTCCGAAACGGTACAGCATCAGATAATGCAGGATGACCTCATCATATTTGCCCTCACGGTATACCTCGGAAGCCAGTGCCAGAAGTTCATCGTCCTCAGCCATATCACTCTTGAGGATCATTCTGCTGGTAAGCTTGAGAAGACTGCCATGGTCAATACCTTCATAACCAAATTCTTCTACCAGACTCATTGCCTGGCGGAACATTCTCCTGGAGATCAGCACTTCCAGAAGAACTTTTCGGTCTGCTCTGATATATTTACGGTAGTCAAGTCTGCTAAGATATATATCAAGATCTTCTCCATTTACATGTGACGCATAGAAATCCAGAATCTGTTTTCTTATGGAATTTTTGTATTCCTCTGTACATTCCTTTGCTTCTGCCAGTTTCTGGAATATGTCAATGTTTTTTTCATTCAGTTCATGCGTCTCACAGTAATGCAGAAGGACACCGGTGTCCTCTACACCACATTTCAGAATTCCCTCCAGTGCATCGCATTCATGCATCAGCTTCTTGATATTATAATGTACTGTAGACGCATAACAGCGCTGTCTGTCATCACGGAAGAGAATGACAGCATTTTCTGTGTATATCCGCGGATAGGCAACACCCTGTATGCATGGATACACTTCCTGCTGTGCAAGCTGACTGTGGCAGACGATCACTTCCCGGATCTTTGGATCATCACAGTAGAGGCGGCTGGCAAAAAGTTTCCCGGCAATCTGATCTGCCTCCTCTTTCTGCGCTGGCTCAAGAAGAAATTCCTGATAGAGAACCGCATAATTCTCATCGATCTGCCCCTCTCTGGCCTTCTTCTTTGCAAATTGCCTCATGGTATCTTTATAATTCTCATAAGTCTGCGGTTCATTATCCTTATAAGTGATCACGCTTGCATAAACATATGCCTTTCTCGAATCACCCAGAGAATTGTCATTATAGGCAAAATACATCAGAAGCGGTTTTGGAAGCTGTCTTCGATAGGAAATATCCATAGTTTCCATGTAGTATTCATAAAGTCTCGTAATCCGCAGCCCATGCTGTACTGCAAGTGAAAACCACCTGAAATATGCAGGACGGCGCGGATCTCCCTTCATAACATACTTGCAGACAGCCTCCAGTACATCATCAGACGGAAATTTCTTATATCCTGCTGCAAGCGCCTTATACAGACATCCGTAAAATTTCTTCTCATAACCGGAAAGATATGCCAGACGCATGACCAGTTCCTCTGTGAGAAAGCCTTTTCTGCCGGCATAATAAAATACCTGCATCCAGAACGGAGAAAGTCTGTGCAGATTGGAAATATCCCTGCTGATCCAGTTCCAGGCCTCCAGATAGAGAAGCGGACTGGTACAGCCTTTCTCATAAAGTTCTTCCATCATAAAAAGTGCCATCGACGGAGACTTCTGGTATGTTGGATCCATTTTCAGAAGAATCCACAGCAGCTGAAAACTGTCTGCTTTCTGACGGAAGAAGTTCTGGATTTTCTGCAGTGCCTGCCTCTGATCCCTATAAAGTCCTGTCAGCGTACAGAGATAGAGATAGATTCCGGCTTCTTCCAGTTCATCGCGCGTAAATTCCCTGTTCTGATAATTTCTGAGGATTCCTCTCGCCAGTGTCAGGTCTTCTTCCAGATAAGCAAGATAGGCTTCAAACAAATGATACTCCGGGGATTTATTTCCTGATTCGTAAAGCTTCTCCAGTGTTCTGTGAGATTTCTCTGCCCAGGTTGTGAGATTGATCTTTTCTTCACGGTAATCGATATAATCTCTCATAAGACCTGCTTTGTATCGTTTCTCCTCTGTATTGAGATCAATACGGATCCGTGCTCCTCTGGATGCTGTCACATGATAGACAAGTTCCTGATATGGACTCTTTACAATGATTTCTCCCAGCTGATTTCCTTTTTTGAGTTTTTCTGCATGGATCACATAACTGATTCTGCAGCTGCTCCCAATGAAATCCTCTTCTGTGAGCACATGTCGCTCCGGCTCAAGAAACTCTGCTGTAGATTCGACCTCAAGCCGAAGATGCCCCCACCCATTCTTATGAATATCAAAGGATTCCTGTATGGATTCTCTGAGTCCGTAAAATTCGTTTTCTGTTGTTTTGAGCGAGACTGATATCGGGTCTTTTTCTCCAAGGCCAATCAGAAATTCCTCAAGATTCTGATATGTGACCGGTGCAGCGGAAAGTCCTGCATATAAAGCTTTCTGCTTCTCATCTGCCTGCTCCAGCACTGCTGCAAAAGACGGATCCTTAAAGAGATGATATGCTCCTCTGAAATCTTCCTTTGCAATTTTTTTGAATGCTTCAATATTGCTGACCTCTGCCAGGAAATTCTGCTCCCTGCCCTGTTCCGCCTCGATCGAGAACGGGATTTTGTATTCTCCTACACTGGAAGTAACACACAGCCATCCTGTACAAACCTCTCCCGGCTGCATGCCTGTCCCGTCTGCTCCGTACGGAATGCATACTGTTGTACCCGAAAAGCGGCTGCTTCCCGGCACAAGCCTGCGGTTTGAAGATGTTATGTATCCCTTGATCTTATCGTTATTTTCGGTTCCAATATACAATTCTCCCCGCGCCGTCGTTCCTGCTTCCAGAACAACGGACAGTTTCTCCTTTGAAAAAAGAAGCTGCGGCTGATCGTACTTGAATTTTCCGCTGAGTAATTGTTCAATCTGTTTTTTCAATATGGTTCACCTGATTTATCCCTAAAATTGTATTTTTGGCTCACATATTCAATATTATACACTACATCAGTTTATTGCGCAAGAAAACAGAAAGTGAAAGGTGCTGCAAAATCATCCTCCTGATGATCTGCAGCACCCTTTTTCTATCGTATCAGTTCTGGCGGAATCTGATCGTAATCGTACATTACTTCTGAATGATTATCCCGAATAAGCTCTTTATCTGTTATTTTTCCGGTAGATCTCTCAATCACATTCCTGTAAATCTGTGAAATTCTGAAAAATTTTTCTTTTTCCTGATGAAAATGATGGTTTTCTTCAATAATCTCATAATAGTGAGGAAACGCCCTTTCACTTCTCAGTTCCCCGCATAATTTTCCTTTTTCACACCACAACAGAAGCTGTACATTCTGATCTGTATTATTTTTGAATCTGTAGTCTATGTAATTATAGCTCACGGATGTTCCTGAACTGAATGGAACTCGCTTACCGTGATCTGGCGCAAGCGCATCTGAATGGCTGTGGAATTCTGTTACGGTAAGCGGACTGTGAAGCACAAGCAGATGTATTGTATTTCCGAGATTACAAAGTCCTCCGCCAAGTCCCGGCATAAGTTTATCACCTATGATAATACGTCCGTCCCGGTAACCTCTTCTTTTTGTTGTTTTTCCCACAGTTTTCCAGAATGAAAAAGTTTCTCCAGGGCGAATGATCATCCCGTTTATCTTCGCAGAGGCAAGACGGATATTTCTGGCCTTATTTTTCTGGAGTACCGGATCTATACCTTTGCCTTTTTTTATGAGACCGCTGCTATAGCTGAACACCACATTTGGCAGTTTTTCTTTTTGTTTTAGCGTACTGAATTTTTCTTTACCTGTAAGATCCTGTATATGCCGCTTACATATCTCTTTTGATTTTGAGATTTCATATGTAAGCGGACAGATTTCGCAGAAAAGTTTTTTTTCTTTCTTTTTCTTCATGTTTTTGCCCGCTCCTTCTATATAAATATCCCCTATTCTCCTGTAATATTTCCTGTTATGTTTCCAGCATTCCAGAATCGCATATTCAAGATATCTCCGTTTCCCAATCCATTTTTCATTGTCCTGTCTGATAAAACCAACGAGAATACTTGCAAGTCCACTTCTGTTTGCTCCCAGAATATCTGTGAATATCTGATCTCCTATAACAACTGCTTCTTCTTTTTTTATATTCAGCATCTTTACTGCTTTCAGATAATTTCTCGGATCTGGTTTGTCTGCATCACAGATATATGGTGTATCTATATTTTTAATAAAACGTTCTGTTCTTTCTCTGTCATTATTTGATAACAGTATTGTTTTCAGACCAATTCCCTGAATCCTGCGAAACAGGTCATCAATCTCCGGTGTTGAACTGTCACCATGATGTACCAGCGTATTATCTATATCAAAAATAATCCCCCGAAATCCCCTGTCATAAAGTTTTTGATAATCAATCTGAAACACACTCTGAGCATACTCATATGGATAATATTTTTCTAACATTTTGCACTCTCACTTTTTATGTACTGGCAGACTTTATTGATCTGTTCTCCGAAATCACCTTCAAACTTGTTGTCAAAGAAAGCACTTCCTATTGTAAATGCCCACGGATCTGCTTTCCTGATCTCATTCAGTCTTTGATAATCATTTATACTTCCTGCGATACATACTGGTGCATCTATTGCTCTCACAAACTCTTCATTCAGACTGACAGCATCTCCTGTATATCTGTATCCCAGAAGATCAAATCCATAGACACCTTTCGCAAGGTATTCTTTTGCCTGCCGTATCATGTTTTCACAGCTTCCCTCCAGAACAGAAGGACGTCCATAAATCTCTCCCACAAACGGCATATATCTGATTCCTTTTTCTCTGCAGAATTCATTTATATCATCGGAATAAACCGTTCCTAACAGAAAGTCACAACCACATTCAGCAGCCATCCGAGCTCCCTCCAGACATTCTTCCCGTGTATATGCAACTACTTCCAGAACTGTTTTTTTGCCACATTGCTTCATATAAGCATAAAGTTCTTTCATCTGAGGAAGTGGAAGAGGTGCCTCCTTAAATCCCCAGTATTCTGCCTCAGAGTCCTTGTACGCATCAAAAATTTCATATGCATTTTTGACTGTCATATCCTCATAGGTAAGCATCACGATCAATGACGGGATATGATACCTGCGCGTTAAATTTTTTTCTTTTTTCATCCATACCTCTTTCTTAAAAAAACACAATCTCAAGTATAATGTAATTATTATACCTGAGATTTATTTTAGACACAAGGAACAAAATGGACAAGTCCGCCTCAAACTCCATGGGTTTCTGAGACTTTGAACTCCTTACTATATTAATTTTCTATCCAGCACTTCCTGACGCAATGGTATAGATGCTGTCGCTCCGGGACGTGAAACTGCGATCGCAGATGCCTTCGCTGCCATCTCAAGCCCTTCTTTTACCGGCATACATTCAATGAGCGAAGCGATAAAATATCCTGTAAAGGTATCACCAGCCGCCGTTGTATCAACTACTTTGACTTTAAAAATATCCTGATGATAAATACCTGTCTCATCCTGATATACAGCACCATCAGCACCTAATGTCAACACGATCTTCGCAGATGGATATTGTTCTTTGACTGCAGCAAGGATTTTATCCGGTTCTTTTTCTCCTGTAATCTGATATCCTTCAATCTCATTCACAAGAAACAGACTGACTTTGGACATATCGCAGACTTTCAGATTATCATTATACGGAGATGGATTCAGAATGATCATCATTCCTTTTGCATAAGCACGGTCAATGATATAATCCAGCTCATTTATTTCATTCTGAAGAAGGAGGATATCACCACTGTCAAAATGAGCCAGCACTTCATCTGCAAATTCACGGGTAATGCTGCGGTTTGCCCCTCCAAACAGAAGGATGCAGTTCTGTCCATCTTTGTCCACCTGGATCACCGTATGTCCGCATGGTCCCGCTATACTACGGATAAATTCTGTATTCACACCATTCTCTCTGCATGTTTCAAGGAGAAGTTCTCCTCCATCTCCGATCATCCCTGCATGATAAACTGAAATACCGGCCCTGGCAAGAGCGATCGACTGATTCAGACCCTTACCGCCACAAAAAATCTGGCGATCTCTGGATGCCTGCGTCTCTCCCGGAATCAGAATACTCTCCACCTGATACACATAATCAATATTCAGAGAACCAAAATTTAACACTTTCATAACTCCACAAATCCCTCCTGTCATTTTTTCTCATTATATCACACATCTTCCAGATGGAAAAGCACGCACGACCTGTCCCGAGCATAAGCTATAAGGAACGCCCCTTTCGAGGTGGATATTTGAAGACCTTTTCGAAACCCCTGACATCTGCCCAGGAAAAAATATATCTTCGCCGTTATCAGGAGGGGGATCCGGAAGCAAAACGTATTCTGATTGAACGAAATCTCCGCCTGGTCGCCCATATTGCCAAAAAATACCAGAACTCCGGAGAAGATCTGGAAGATCTGATCTCCACCGGAACGATCGGTCTTATCAAAGCCGTCAATACCTTTGACCATACGCGCTGCGCAAGGCTTTCTACTTATGCCGCGCGCTGTATCGACAACGAGCTTCTGATGATGTTCCGCGCAAAAAAGAAACAATCCAGAGAAATTTCTCTGTACGAACCGATAGGAACAGACAAAGAGGGAAATGAGATCAGTCTCCTGGATATTATCGAAAGCCCTCCTGTAGATATCGTAGAGCAATATTCTACGCAGGAAGACATCCGCTTTCTGCTCTGTGCTCTGAAAGATGCTCTTTCGCAGAAAGAATATCAGGTTATCTGTCTTCGCTATGGTCTTTTCGGAATTGAACCGCGTACACAAAAAGAAGTTGCAGCACAGCTTCACATCAGTCGGTCTTATGTTTCCCGAATCGAAAAAAACGCCATCGGAAAACTCCGAGAGCTGTTTGAACCGTAAAAAAGG
>CAKRTP010000058.1 GCA_934402155.1 uncultured Blautia sp.
TTTACGAGACTGCCGCAGTTTCTGGAGCGGCTGGATTCCATGAATGAACACAGAGAATCTCTGGAGGAGGGAATTAAATTCCGCCCGGATGAGAAATATCCGGAACTGTCCAGAAATGAACTGATCAAGCACACGATCCTGGCGATCTGTGTCTGAGAGAAAGAGGAACAGAAAATGAAGGAGTTTCAGATCAGAGACAATGAAGCGGGACAGAGATTTGACAAATATCTGTCCAAACTTCTTCGGAATGCGCCGAAAAGTTTTTTTTACAAAATGCTCCGCAAAAAAAATATCACATTGAATGGCAAAAAGGCGACAGGTAATGAAAAGCTGGAAGCAGGCGATACCGTAAAACTGTTTTTAAGCGATGAGACTTTTAATAAATTCAGTGAGCAGAAACAGGCTGCCAGGGCAGTGACTGAGCTGGAGATACTTTATGAGGATGAAGATATCCTCCTTATCAACAAGCCGGTGGGAATGCTGTCTCAGCCGGACGATACAGGAGAAGCATCCATGGTAGAGTATCTGACGGGTTATCTTCTTGAGAAAGGGGAACTGACAGAAGAAGATCTGCGAACCTTCCGTCCTTCTGTCTGCAACCGCCTTGACAAAAATACAAGCGGCATTATTGCAGCAGGCAAATCACTGGCAGGACTTCAGGAGCTTTCAGAATTATTTCACGACCGCACGGTACATAAAGAATACCTCTGTATTGTAAAGGGCATCCTTCGTGAAAAGAAACACATCAGAGGTTATCTGCACAAAGACACAAAGCTGAATAAAGTAACGATCTACAGGCAGAAACAGAAAGATGCACAGCCGATCGAGACAGTATATGAGCCGTTGGGCGACAACGGAGAGGTGACACTTCTCAAAGTCGGTCTGATTACGGGGCGCACTCATCAGATCCGTGCGCATCTTGCTTCTGCGGGACATCCGCTGGCGGGCGATGCCAAATATGGTCAGGAAACATTTAATCGCCGTTACAAAGAAAAATATCAGTTGAAGCATCAGCTGCTTCATGCATTCCGTCTGAGTTTTCCGGACGAAATGAAGGGGAGACTTTTAAAACTGTCCGGAAAGTGTTTTCAGGCACCATTGCCGGAACAGTTTGAACGAATCATAAAAGAAGAGAAATTAGGGGAGAAATTATTATGAAAATCTGGAATGAAGTCTGGGATTACATCAAAATGTTCGTCATTGTGATCGTGGTAGTCCTGGTCGTAAACAATGTAGTGCTTATCAATGCAAAAATTCCGTCTGAGTCTATGGAACAGACGATCATGACAGGAGACCGTATCTTTGGTTTTCGCATGGCATACGGGATCAATTTTGATTTCTTCGGAAAACATATCTCCAAAAAAATGAAAGATCCGGAGCGTTATGACATTATTATCTTCAAATATCCTGATGATGAAAGCCAGCTTTTCATCAAAAGACTGATCGGTCTTCCGGGAGATACTGTTGAGATCAGAGATGGTAGAGTTTTTATTAACGGAGAGGAAGATGAAGAAGCAAACAGCTATGTGCCTGAGACACCGACCGGAAATTATGGCCCGTATGTTGTGCCGGAGGATTCCTACTTCATGCTCGGAGATAACCGTGAGCATTCCAAGGACTCCAGATTCTGGAGCAATACTTTTGTATCTTATGATGAGATCGTCGGAAAGGCAATCGTAAGATATTATCCGTCCATCAAGGTTCTGAAATAAATGGCAACATGGAACAGCAGAGGTCTTCGGGGATCAACCCTTGAAGACCTTGTTAATCGTACTAATGAGCAGTATGCACAGAAGAAACTTGCATTGATCCAGAAGATCCCGACACCGATCACACCGGTCCGCATGGACAAAGAAAACAGGCATATCACGCTTGCCTATTTTGAGCAGAGAAGTACGGTGGATTATATCGGGGCAGTGCAGGGGATTCCTGTCTGTTTTGATGCGAAGGAGTGCTGTGTGGATACTTTTCCGCTGAGCAATATCCATTCTCACCAGGTGGAGTTTATGGAGGCTTTTGAGCAGCAGGGAGGCATTGCATTTTTTCTTATTTTTTTCAGCCATGCAGACTGTTTTTATTATCTTCCGTTTCGTGATCTTCGAAGTTTCTGGAAACGTATGGAGGATGGCGGGCGCAAAAGTTTTCGAAGAGAAGAACTCAGAGAGGAATTTTACCTTCCGAAACAGAATGGTTTTCTGGTGCCTTATCTGGAGGGAATTCAGCAGGACCTCAAAATGCGGGATTGACAAGTATCAAAATATCTACTATAATCTTTAATGTTTTACAGAGTAGCATGGTAGCATACTAAAGTGTATGGCTGCCCACGAGGAGGAAAAAATATGCAGCGTATTTTTCATACACCGGAGGGTGTACGTGACATCTATAATGGAGAGTGCAGCCAGAAGCATCATCTGCAGGCAGAGATTTATAGAGTATTCCATTCTTATGGATATGAAGAAATAGAAACACCGGCGATCGAATATTTTGAAGTTTTCAGCAGTGAGGTAGGAACGGTTCCTTCCAAAGATCTGTATAAATTTTTTGACAGAGAAGGTAATACTCTGGTATTAAGACCGGATTTTACACCGTCTGTTTCCAGAGCGTGTGCCACTTATTTTAATCCGGACCGGCAGGTAGTGACACTTTGTTATACAGGAAATACATTTGTAAATAATTCAAGCTATCAGGGAAGGCTTAAAGAAACTACACAGATGGGTGTTGAGCGTATCGGAGACGACTCACCGGAGGCAGATGCAGAGCTTCTTGCCATGACGATAGAGAGCCTTCTTGCGTCAGGACTCACCGAGTTTCAGATCAGTGTCGGACAGGTAGAATATTTCAAATCTCTTCTTCGGGATGCCGGTCTTGAGGAAGAAGTAGAAGAACGTCTTCGTTCCCTGATCTCGCAGAAGAATTCTTTTGCTGTAGAAGATCTGATAGAAGAACAGAAACTTCCGGAAACTCTGAAAAAAGCTTTCAGTGAACTGCCTCATCTTTTTGGCTCCAGTGAGGTACTTGCAAAAGCAAGAAGCCTGACTGAGAATGAATGTGCGATCGCGGCAGTACAAAGACTGGAAGAAATCTATGAGATCCTTAAGATCTACGGTTATGAAAAGTATGTAAGCTTTGATTTTGGTATGCTCAGTAAGATCCAGTATTATACAGGAATCATTTTTCAGGCATACACCTACGGGATTGGTGAGCCTGTTGTAAAGGGCGGACGTTATAATGAGCTCTTGAAGCATTTTGGAAAACCGGCTGCTTCCATCGGCTTTGTTATCGTTGTTGATAATCTTCTTATGGCACTTTCAAGACAGAAGATCAGGATCATGGAGGACGAATCCCCTGTAGTACTTACTTATACAGAAGAAAACAGAAAAGAAGCGATCCTGGAAGCACAGAGACTTCGCAAAGAGGGAACCTGCGTGGCTCTGCGCTGTGAGAAGGAGGAAGACTGATATGAGATATCTTACGATTGCACTGACAAAGGGAAGACTTGCCGAGAAAACTCTGGATATGCTGGAACAGATCGGGATCACCTGTGAAGAGATGAGAGACAAGAGCTCCCGCAAGCTGATTTTTGTAAATGAAGAACTGAAACTTCGCTTTTTCCTTGCAAAAGGACCGGATGTACCGACCTATGTGGAGTATGGTGCAGCAGATATCGGAGTGACAGGTAAGGATATCATCCTTGAAGAGGGAAGAAAACTTTATGAAGTCATGGATCTTGGTTTTGGCAAATGCCGTATGTGTGTCTGCGGGCCTGAGAGTGCCAGAGAACTTCTGCACAACAACCAGCTGATCCGTGTGGCAACCAAATATCCGAACATTGCAAAAGATTATTTCTACAATCAGAAGCATCAGACGGTAGAACTGATCAAACTGAACGGTTCTATCGAACTTGCACCGATCGTAGGACTCTCTGAGGTGATCGTGGATATTGTGGAGACAGGAAGCACACTTCGTGAAAATGGTCTTAAGGTTCTCGAAGAAGTCTGCCCGCTTTCTGCGAGAATGGTAGTAAATCAGGTCAGCATGAAGATGGAGGGCGAAAGGATCCACAAACTGATCACTGATCTCAGAAACGTGATATAAATAATACTGTTGACAGAAGGGATGATGATAATGCGTACAGTAGCGCTGACAAAAGAAAGTACAAAAGATATTCTTGAGAATCTTCTCAAAAGAAGTCCGAATAATTACGGAAAATTTGAAGCTGCAGTAGATGAGATCCTCAAAAATGTAAAAGAAAAGGGAGATGAAGCTCTTTTTGCTTATACAAAGGAATTTGACAAGACAGAAATCACCAAAGAAACGATCCGCGTTACAGAAGAAGAGATCAGGGAAGCTTATGATGCAGTAGATCCGGCTCTGGTAGAAGTGATCCGTAAAGCTCTGGTAAATATCAGAGGTTATCATGAGAAGCAGAGACAGAACAGCTGGTTTACAACAGAGGCAAAGGGAACTATGCTTGGTCAGAAAGTGACACCTCTTGAGAGAGTCGGTGTTTATGTTCCTGGTGGAAAGGCTGTTTATCCGTCTTCTGTGCTTATGAATATCGTACCTGCCAAGGTTGCAGGTGTAGATCAGATCGTGATGACGACACCTCCGGGAAAAGACGGAAAGGTCAATCCTTCCACTCTGGTTGCGGCAAAAGAGGCCGGAGCTGATGAGATCTACAAAGTCGGCGGTGCACAGGCAATCGGTGCGCTTGCCTATGGAACAGAGAGTATTCCAAAGGTAGATAAGATCGTAGGACCTGGAAATATTTTCGTGGCTCTTGCAAAAAAAGCAGTTTATGGTTATGTCAGCATTGACTCCATTGCAGGACCAAGTGAGATCCTGGTTCTTGCAGATGAAACTGCGAATCCGAGATATGTGGCAGCAGATCTTCTGTCCCAGGCAGAACATGATGAGCTTGCTTCTGCAATCCTGATCACAACAAGCAGGGAGTTTGCGGAGAAGGTGAGTGAAGAAGTGGATGGCTTTGTCAAAGTCCTTTCCCGCAGGGAGATCATTCAGAAATCGCTGGATAACTTTGGTTACATTCTGATTGCTGAAAATATGGATGAGGCGATCGAGGCAGCAAATGCCATCGCATCTGAGCACATGGAGATCGTTACCGCGAATCCGTTCGAAGTTATGATGAAAGTAAGAAATGCAGGTGCGATATTTATCGGTGAAAACAGTTCTGAACCGCTGGGAGATTATTTTGCAGGACCGAATCATGTACTTCCGACCAATGGAACAGCAAAATTTTTCTCTGCACTTTCAGTAGATGATTTTGTAAAAAAATCAAGCATCGTATATTATTCAAGAGAGGCACTGCGCGAGATCCACAAAGATATTGAACAGTTTGCGACTTCAGAACAGCTGACAGCACATGCAAATTCTATTGCTGTACGTTTTGAGGATGAGGAACAGTAGGAGGAATACATGACCAGAGAAGCATCGGTAGAACGCAATACAAAGGAAACAGAGATCAAGCTGAAGCTGGTTCTGGACGGAATCGGATATTCAGATATTGAGACGGGAGTGGGTTTTTTTGACCATATGCTCGACGGTTTTACGCGTCATGGGCTCTTTGATCTTAGTGTACGTGTGCACGGGGATCTGAAGGTGGATGATCATCATACGATCGAGGATACAGGAATCGTTCTTGGAAATGCGATCAGGGAAGCTGTGGGAGACAAAAAAGGCATCCGCCGTTACGGAAGCTGCATTCTTCCGATGGACGAAGTTCTTGTCCTCTGCGCGGTCGACCTGTCAGGACGTCCATATTTTTCCTGGGATGCAGAGTTCACTTCTGAGAAGATCGGTGATATGGCAACAGAGATGGTAAGGGAATTTTTCTATGCAATTTCGTATTCCTGCGGAATGAATCTGCATATCAAGGTACTGACAGGGGGGAACAGTCATCATGTGGCCGAGGCAATGTTCAAGAGTTTTGCCAAGGCACTGGATCAGGCAACATCCTTTGATCCGAGAATCACGGATGTACTTTCCACCAAGGGAAGTCTGTAAGACAGGGAGGATTGCCTTATGAGTAGAAAATTATTGATCCCGTGTCTGTATTTACAGGCGGGAAGAGCAGTGACCGGATTTGGACAGAGAAATCTGTTTGGCGACGGTGATGTAGAGAAACTTGCACATTTTTACAGTGACAATGGTGCTGATGAACTCCTGGTATTTGACTTTTCTTCGGGTGATGCAGAGCATGAACAGGCGATCGGTAAAATCAGAAAGATCTGTGCGGCATCTGAAGTTCCTGTTATGGCAGCCGGAAACATTAACCGTGTGGAAGATGTCAAGAAACTGATCTATGCCGGATGTGCCAGAGTTGTCCTGAATTTTGCAAAACAAAGCAACGTGGAACTTCTTGCGGAAGTGTCAGCGCGTTTTGGAAAAGAAAAAATGATGGTTTGTATTTCCTCTGTGGAGGAATATGAAAACAACAAGGAACTGATCCATGAATCTGCTTCCGGAATCCTTGCACTGGATGCGGTGCCGGACATGGAAGAGGAGTTTGCCTTGCCTGTACTTCTTCATACAGAGGAGCGAAATGCAGAAGCATTGCAGTCACTTCTTGCAGAACCCTTTGTCGGGGGGCTGAGCGGAAGTTTCATCAGTTCACAGGAACAGGATCTTAATATATTTAAACAGAACTGCAAAGAAGCAGGAATTCCGGTCAATACTTATGAGAGCGCGATCAGCTGGTCAGAATTCAAACTGAATGGTGATGGAATGGTACCGGTCATTGTCCAGGATTACAAGACAGATCAGGTGCTGATGCTTGCCTATATGAATGAAGATGCTTTCAATATGACGATCAGAACAGGTAAAATGACCTACTGGAGCCGGAGCCGCCAGGAACTTTGGGTCAAGGGGCTTACTTCCGGTCATTTTCAGTATGTGAAATCCTTGCATTTGGATTGTGATAATGATACAATTCTTGCGAAGGTGGATCAGATTGGTGCAGCCTGTCATACAGGAAGCAGATCCTGCTTTTTTAAGGAACTTGTCAGAAAAGAATACGATGATAGCAATCCACTCAGGGTTTTCCAGGATGTTTATGATGTGATCGCAGACCGCAAAGCACATCCCAAGGAAGGCTCTTATACGAATTATCTCTTTGATAAGGGAATTGACAAGATTCTCAAGAAGGTTGGAGAGGAATGCACTGAGATCGTGATCGCAGCCAAGAATCCGGACAAAGAAGAAATCAAATATGAGATTTCTGATTTTCTGTACCATGCCATGGTGCTGATGGTAGAGAAAGGTGTTACCTGGGAGGAGATCACCAGGGAACTTGCCCGCAGATAATAGGAGATCATGAAGTGAAAACACAAAATCCAAAATTATATATTGTTATACCGGCATATAATGAGCGTGATAATATTTATCAGGTGCTGGATGACTGGTATCCTGTGGTGGAGAAACATTCCGGCGGCGGAGACTCCCGTCTGGTTGTGATCGACGATGGAAGCAAGGATGACACTTATGCGATCATGCAGGAATATGCCAAAACACATCCGCTGTTTCAGCCGTTGACGAAACCTAATGGCGGTCATGGTGCGACAGTATTATATGGTTATCATTATGCACTGGAACATGGTGCAGACTATATCTTCCAGACAGATTCCGACGGACAGACGCTTCCGGAGGAATTTGAACCTTTCTGGGATCAGAAAGAATCCTATGATATGGTTATTGGCTGGAGAAATAATCGTCAGGATGGCGAAAACCGTATTTTTGTTACGAAGACTCTTCGTTTCGTGATCCGTATCTGTTTCGGAGTCTCCGTGACAGATGCCAATACACCGTTCCGTCTGATGCAGGCGGAGACACTTCAGAAATATATCGGCCTTATCCCGAAAGATTTTAATCTTTCAAATGTCATTCTTTCTGTTATCTATGCAAAGAAAGGGTGCAGGGTCAAATATATTCCGATCACCTTCCGCCCAAGACAGGGTGGGGTGAATTCCATTAACATGAAAAAAATATTCGGGATCGGCAGACAGGCAGTCAGAGATTTCCGAAAAATCAACAGAGTATTATCCCGGGGAATTTGATTCTCCGGGTTTGTTGTTGTATAATAAAAACAGCTTTTTGAGAAGGGAATGAGAGGGAAATATGGAACAAAGGAAAAATACACATGTCAGGCAGAGCAGATACAATCCAAAGCCAGCAGGAGAACAGGTACAGCGTCCTGAGATGACAGAAAGGCAGAAACTAAAGAAGAGTTTGTCCGAGCCGCAGAAAAAAAAGAATGCACGGCCACAGACAGCTGCGCACTCCGTATCTTCAATGAAAAAAAACACAGTACAAGTACATCATTCAAAAACTTCCGGACGGACCCGGCGGCGCAGGAGGCGTTTTCGTCTGAAACCTCAGATCAAGATCGGAGGTATTGTAATCCTGCTGCTTCTGCTCGCTTTTGTCGCAGGCAGAAATTTCCTGTCCGGCAAAAAGACAGACAGCAAAAAAGTCAGGGAGACCGTCTCCAAAGAAGCAAAGTCAGCAGAAGATGTTGTGGAGATGGAAGTGACGAAGGAGATTTCTTTTAATCCTCACTGTGTAGATTCAACAAAGCCTGAGAATCTGATCAGCTACACAAACATAGAAGTCGACGGAAATCAGCTTGAAAATATTTCTGATTATCAGCCGGAAAATGATATTCAGTTTAATGTAGGAGAAGATTATACGGATGTGGACGGAATCGTCACATTCAGAGGAAACAGTTTTCGTGACAATCCTACGCATGGCTATGCAAATATGAGTACTTATAAGCTCAACAGTTTATGGTCTGCCGATACAGGTTCACTTTCCAGTGGAGGTACTGTCTGGACAGGCAGCGGATGGACCGGCCAGCCGCTGATGATGAAATGGCCAAAAGAAGTCAAGGCACATATGAATATGACCGAGAAAGCAAAGGCAGATGATGACCTGGTCGAGGTGATCTATGCCTGCATGGATGGAAATGTCTACTTCCTTGATCTCAAAACAGGAGAAAAGACACGTGATCCGCTGTATCTTGGCTATACATTCAAAGGTGCAGGGGCACTGGATCCGAGAGGATATCCGATCATGTATGTCGGTGCCGGATATAACAGCGATGAGGGAACTGCAAGAGTATTTGTTGTCAATCTGATCGACTGCAGTGTCATGTACACTTTTGGTGATAATGATGAATTCTCACTCAGAGGAAGCCTGAGCTTTTTCGATGGCTCCGCACTGGTAGATGAAGAAACGGATACACTGATCTACCCGGGAGAAAACGGAATTCTCTATCTTATCAAACTGAATACAAGTTATGATGCAAATACCGGTTCATTATCAATTAATCCGGGAAAAATCGTGAAATGGCGTTATTACGGAACCAGAAGCAGCACAGAATCCTTCTGGCTTGGCATGGAGGACAGTGCCGCAGTTTATAAGGGATATGTGTTTATGGCAGATAACGGAGGAAATCTGATGTGTCTGAACATAAATACTTTGCAGCTTGTGTGGGTGCAGGATACTCTTGATGATTCCAACTCCACGCCGGTGCTGGAGATTGAGAACGGACATCTGTATCTGTATGTGAGCACGTCTTTCCGCCTTGGATGGAGGAGCAATGACTCCGCAACCATTCCGATCTGGAAGATCGATGCAGAGACAGGAGAGATCGTCTGGCATACAGATTATGAATGTTATACAGATGACGGAGTCTCAGGCGGTGTTCAGTCTACGATCGCCTGCGGAAAGAACAGCCTTTCTGATTACATATATGTCACAGTTTCCAAGACCTCTGACAATGCATCGGGAGTACTTGCCTGCCTGAAGAAATCTGACGGTTCCAAAGCCTGGGAGGATTCTTCTTCTTATGCATGGTCCTCACCAGTCTGTGTTTATAACAAAGACGGAAGCGGAAAAGTTCTTTACTGCAACAGTACAGGTGATGTCCGGCTGCTTGACGGTAAAACAGGTGAACTTAACGATAAACTGTCGATCAGCGACGGGGTGATCGAGGCTTCCCCGGCAGTGTATGATAACTATATGGTAGTCGGTACCAGGGACTGTAAGATCTGGGGAATCCAGCTGCAGTAAAAAATATGGAGCTTAGAAAAATGAAAATAACAACCTTATGTTACATAGAAAATAACGGACAATATCTGATGCTGCACAGAGTAAAAAAGCAGAATGACATAAACCAGGGGAAGTGGATCGGAGTCGGCGGACATGCGGAAGGCATAGAATCTCCGGAGGAATGTCTTGTGCGTGAAGTAAAAGAAGAAACGGGACTGACACTGATATCCTACAAATTCCGTGGTCTGGTCACATTTATAAACAGCGAATGCGAACCTGAGCTTATGTGTGTATTTACAGCAGATGAGTATGTCGGTGAACTGATAGAATGCAGTGAAGGAGATCTTAGCTGGGTGGATAAAGCGATAGTGCCGACACTGCCGACATGGGAAGGGGACAAAGTCTTTCTTGAACTGCTTCTTTCAGGAGATGAGAGATTTTTCTCGGTGAAACTGCAGTATGAAGGTGAGAAACTGATAAACAAGAAAATCAATCTTTATTAAAGGCAGAAGCCATGAGATCAATATCCATATACACAATCACAAGAGATCAGAATTTATCCTCTCTGTCAAAACTGGAACGCCAGTTGTCAGGCAGAGGATATTTTCTCAGGATACGGGAATGGGAACTGGAAAGCATGAAGTCGCTGGTGCGTCGACTGGAGGCACACATGGATAACGTATATTCTCTGCGTTTCTTTTATTCTTATCAGATTCCCAGACTCGGAAAAGAATTCGATCTTCTTCAGATCAAAGCGGATCAGATCATAAATATCGAATTAAAAAGCGGAGTCGTCTCTGATGAAGCAATCCGTAAACAGCTCATGCAAAACCGCTACTATCTTTCTGTCCTGGGCTGCACCATACAGTCTTATACCTATATCAGCAGTCAGAACCGGCTTGTAAGACTTACCAATCATGACCACATTGTGGACGCAGACTGGAATGATCTGTGCAGGGCACTGCAGAAAGAGAGTGATGATTATCAGGGAAATATTGATGATCTGTTTCAGGCAGAGCTGTACCTGATCTCTCCGGTCTTAGAGCCTGCCCGTTTCCTGAAAAAAGAATATTTCCTGACTTCTCAGCAGAGAGATATCCAGCGTCAGATCTTAAAGAAACTTCGTACCGGGAGGTGTGGATATTTCTGTTTTACCGGGCTTCCCGGAACCGGAAAAACTCTTCTTCTTTATGATATTGCCATGAAACTTTCCAGACGTCAGAAGGTTCTGATCATTCACTGTGGTAATGCCGGAAACGAATGGAAAATTTTACATGAACGTTTGCGGCGTATTGATTTCCTGGCAGATGACCAGCTGACAGAAGATGTGTCACTGGAATCTTACAGTGCAGTTCTGGTAGATGAGACACATTTACTTTCTGCCGAAAAACTGCAGATTTTGTTAAAACAGTACAATGGACATTTCCCGC
The DNA here is from genome assembly GCA_934402155.1 of uncultured Blautia sp. GTDB lineage: Bacteria > Bacillota > Clostridia > Lachnospirales > Lachnospiraceae > Blautia_A. Next base: position 11,499 of record CAKRTP010000058.1, read on the forward strand.
TCATCTTTTCCAGTGACTCTGAAGATGC
>CAKRTP010000059.1 GCA_934402155.1 uncultured Blautia sp.
AGAAAGAACGTTGATGAAAAAACAAAGAACGATCAGGTTACAGATGGTACACTGTACTGTGCTGGTATGATCGCCGGTGAGGGTCTTGTTGGTATCGCACTTGCGATCCTTGCAGTTGCAGGTGTCAGCCTGGATATCTCTGGTGTTGCTAACTTTGGTAACATCGGTGGTGTTATCCTCATGGTTATCATGATCCTTACACTGCTTAAATTCTCCTTATGGAAAAAGAAAAAAGCCTGATGAAAAAACAGAATAAAAAAAGCAAAAAAGAAGTTTTGGATATCAACTATCTGGATCTGATCCCGGTGCGCGCAGAGGAACTTCAGTGGTTTACAGACCGCAGGGACCGTATCGTGCTCAAAGTCGAGAATACAGGGCTGTTCAACAAGATTGCCCAGAAGGTATTTAGCAAACCGCAGTTCACCAAGGTACATCTGGATCAGCAGGGGACATTTATCTGGCCTCTGATCGATGGAGAACGTACCGTTGCTGATATCGCAGCACTGGTCAGGGACGAGTTCGGGGAGGCAGCAGAGCCGCTTTATCCGAGGATCGTCAAATATTTCCAGATCGTTGAGAGCTATCATTTCATAAAATTTGCAAATAAGCCTTCCAAGTAGGGCACACTAAGAACGGGAAACAGCCAAATCGCTGTATCCCGTTCTTTTGGGTTAAGGGATACTTTATTACAGTACAGCGACAGGGGGATAGAAGGGAGAATTTTAGGATGAAGATTACAGGCAAAAAACCATTGTATCTGGAATATATGCTGATCATTATCGGAACTGCTCTGATGGCGACAGCAATTACTTCCTGTTTTGATGCAGCAGGAATGGTAACAGGCGGATTTTCAGGTATTGCAATTATTGTTAAAGCAGGAACAAAGGGATTATATGGAAATGGCGTTCCGCTTTGGGTTACAAACCTTGTGCTGAACGTTCCTGTGTTTTTTCTTGCAGCAAAAATAAAGGGATTTTCATTTGTAAAAAAAGCGCTGCTGGGAGATCTGTCTCTGACAGTATGGCTGGCGGTCATTCCTGCATGGAAATTATCAGAAGATATTTTTCTGGCAGCGTTATATGGAGGTATCCTGCAGGGCGTGGGAATCGGTCTGGTGTTCCTTGGGGGAGGAACGACGGGAGGCACCGATCTTCTTGCAGCTATCATTCAGAAATATCTGAAACATTACTCTATTGCACAGGTTATGCAGTTTGTTGACGGAGCAGTCGTAGTGGCCGGTATGTATGTATTTGGGGTGGAACGTGCACTTTATGCGATCATTGCGGTATATCTGGTAACAAAAGTGTCAGACGGGATTATTGAGGGTCTTAAGTTTTCAAAATCTGTTTACATTATTACGGATAAACCAGATGAAGTTTCCAGGATGGTCATGGAAGATATAGATCGTGGAATCACCGGGATCCGGGCAAAAGGAATGTATTCCGGCAATGACAAACTGATGCTTTTCTGCGTGGTTGGAAAGAAAGAACTGGTACATCTGAAAGAGATGATCGATGAGATCGATCCGAATGCTTTTGTGATCGTGGGGGATGCCAGAGAAGTTCACGGCGAAGGATTCATCGAAAAATAGCAAAAATAAACAAAAAATCGTAAAAAAGTTAAGTTTTCCTCTTTTATTTTTGGTGATTTTATATTAAAATAGAGTAAATATATAGGTTGATATGGGGATAGCAAGAAAAAACGCACAATAAGCGAGAAGGGATGTAGTCAGATGATATCAAATCAGGTACTTCAGAATACACTGGAAGGATTAAAGGAAATATCCAGAACAGAATTCTGCATTATTGACACCGAAGGAAAGGTGCTCGCAACGACATTTTCAGATTTTTCTATACAGCAGGGAGATATTCAGGCATTCGTAGAATCTCAGGCAGACAGCCAGCTAGTGAAGGGATTCCAGTATTTTAAAGTTTGTGATGATTATCAGCTTGAATATATTCTGGTGGCTCACGGAGATGATGAGGATACTTATATGATCGGTAAACTGGCCGCATTCCAGATCCAGAATCTGATCGTTGCGTATAAGGAACGTTTTGACAAGGACAGCTTTATCAAGAATCTGCTTCTTGACAACCTGCTTCTTGTGGATATTTATAATCGTGCCAAGAAACTTCATATTGATGCGGATGTACGTCGTGCAGTTATGATCCTGGAACTTCAGCAGGAGAAGGACCACAGTTCCATGGAAAACGTAAAAAGCTTTTTCGGAGGCAAGACCAAGGACTTTATTACTGCAGTTGATGAGAAGAGCATTATCATTGTCAAGGAACTTGAGGATGGAGAGGGCTATACAGATCTGGAGAAGCTGTCTCATGCGATTCTTGATACTCTTGGACTGAATCAGAATGAAGAAACACATATTGCATATGGAACGATCGTAAACGAACTCAAGGAAGTTTCACGTTCCTACAAGGAAGCAAGGATGGCACTTGATGTAGGCAAGATTTTCTTTGGGGACAAGGATGTTATCGCATACAGTTCTCTTGGTATCGGCCGTCTGATCTACCAGCTTCCGATTCCGCTGTGTAAGATGTTCATCAAGGAGATCTTTGAGAACAAATCACCGGATGACTTTGATGAGGAGACTCTGGTGACAATCGATAAATTCTTCGAAAACAGCCTCAATGTTTCCGAAACATCCAGACAACTCTATATTCACAGAAATACTCTGGTATACCGTCTGGATAAGCTTCAGAAGAGCACAGGACTGGATCTTCGCGTATTTGAAGATGCAATCACATTTAAGATCGCACTGATGGTTGTAAGGTATATGAAGTACATGGAGACACTTGAGTACTAAAACGATGAAAATTTTATGAATTCAACAAAAATACTTGCATTCTGGCAAAAGATATGTTACAACAATGTTACAAAACATTAAACTATTTATGCAGCAGAATGCGTAGAATGCTGCCGGGGTCTCTGGCAGCATTTTTTGCGCAAGAAGGAGGAACGGATGATTGATCTGATAGATGTGAGCAAATCGTATGGCAAAGGCCTTCCGGCCGTGAACCATGTGAATCTGCATGTTGATAAAGGGGAATTCGTGTTTGTTGTAGGAAGCAGTGGATCAGGTAAATCCACACTGATCAAACTTCTTATGAAGGAACTGGACTGTACGAGTGGTCAGCTGATCGTGAGCGGGGAGCGTCTTGAGAAGATGAGACACCGCCGTGTAGCAAAGTACCGCCGTAAACTGGGAGTTGTTTTTCAGGATTTCAGACTTCTGAAGGATAGAAATGTCTATGAGAATGTAGCCTTTGCACAGCGTGTTATCGGAAGACCGACCAAGGTGATCCGTAAGCGTGTGCCGGAGGTGCTGCAGGAGGTTGGTCTTGCAGAGAAATACAAATCCTTTCCGGATGAGCTGTCCGGCGGTGAGCAGCAGAGGGTCGCACTTGCCAGAGCATTGGTGAACAGACCTGATATTCTTCTTGCTGATGAGCCGACAGGAAACCTTGATCCGAAGACTTCTGAGGAGATCATGAGACTTCTGGAACAGATTAATGAGAGAGGTACGACTGTACTGGTGGTAACACATAATAAAGAGATCGTTAATGCGATGAAGAAACGTGTACTTACGATGCATGATGGTGCGATCATTAGTGACGAAAAAGAAGGGGGATATCATGAGGCCTAGTACAATCTGGTATACTCTGAAACAGGGTATCATAAACATAAAGAGAAACTGGATGTTTTCGCTGGCATCTATTCTTACCATGGCAGCCTGCATATTTCTGGTAGGAGTTTTTTATTCTCTTGTGACAAATGTTGACAATATTGCACACAAGGTAGAGCAGGAGGTTCCGGTCACTGTATTCTTCGATGAAGGAACAACTCAGGAACAGATGGAAGAGGTTGGAAATCTGATCCAGGCACGTCCGGAAGTTGAGAGGATCGAGTTTGAATCTGCAGAGCAGGCATGGGAAAACTTCAAGGACCAGTATTTTCAGGGATCTGATGCGGCAAATGGTTTTAAGGATGATAACCCTCTGGTAAACTCGGCAAACTATCATGTTTACCTGAATCAGATTGAGAAACAGACAGAACTGGTTTCCTACATACAGGGACTTGAGCATGTCCGGGAGGTAAATCAGTCTGAAAAAGCGGCAAATACACTTGGAAACTTTAACAAGCTGGTATCTTATGCATCTATGATCATCATTGCGATCCTGCTGATCATTTCTATTTTCCTGATCAGCAATACAGTTTCTGTCGGTATTGCAGTCCGCAAGGAGGAAATCGGGATTATGAAATATATCGGTGCAACAGATGGCTTTGTACGTGCACCATTCCTTCTGGAAGGTATGGTACTTGGACTGATCGGCGCGGCGATCCCGCTTACTGCGTTATATTTCCTTTATAATACTACGGTGGAATATATTCTCACACGTTTCAACGTCCTCACAGGAGTAGTGGATTTTATTCCTGTATGGAAAGTTTATCAGACGCTTCTTCCTATGGGGCTGGTACTTGGAATCGGAATCGGTCTGATCGGAAGTTTCCTTACTTCAAGAAAACATTTAAGAGTATAAGATTACAGACAGCGATATGCGGTGTATGAACTGATCCTTCAAAAGGGAATAGATCATATGCCGCATATCTTGTTTCTATATTGCGGATTAAGAATATCCGCCCGACGGGAAAGGTGAACAAAATGAAATATGGAACATACGCAAAAGGTATAGCAACAGGAGTGGTTCTTACGCTGCTGGCAGGAGGCGGGGTCAGGGTGGTTCAGAGCTATCATTCGGGAGAACTCCTCTCTGATACAACTTTTAGACAGAAGATAAGTTATCTGGAAAATATAATTGACAATGAATATCTGGGAGAGATCAGTACGGATGATCTGAAAGAAGGTGTATACTCCGGACTGATCTACGGACTGGGAGATGTCTACTCCAGATATTATACAAAAGCGCAGTACGAGCAGGAAGCAGCAGCTACAGAAGGATCTTATGTGGGAATAGGAGTTTCCATGCAGAAATATACAGCCGGCGGTGTTCAGGTGGTGGAATGCTATAAGGGAAGCACCGCAGAAGAAGCCGGGATCAAAGCAGATGATGTGATCACTGCGATCAATGGAGAGGATATTACAGATGCAGAATTAAATGACGTTGTATCTATAATAAAGAGCAATGAAGATAAAGATATCACTCTGACAGTTCAGAGGCAGGATGAAGATACGCAGGAGATCACTGTGAAAGTAAGCAGTGTGGAACTGCCATCTGTTTTTGGTGAGATGCTGAATTCAAATACAGGTTACATCCAGATCACAGAATTTAAAGGTGTCACAACAGAGCAGTATGAAGAAGCTTTTGCAGAGCTGAAAGATCAGGGAATGGAACGGCTGATCGTAGATCTTCGTGACAATCCGGGAGGATATCTCAGTTCCGTCTGTGATATCCTGAGAAAAATTCTTCCGGAAGGACTGATCGTTTATACGGAAGACAAAAACGGAAACAGAAGTGAAGAAACCTGTGATGGCAAAAATCCCCTGAATATGCCGCTGGCAGTTCTCGTCAATGGAAACAGTGCCAGTGCATCTGAGATTTTTGCAGGGGCAGTGAAGGATTATAAAATAGGAACGATCGTCGGGACGACTACATATGGAAAAGGTGTTGTTCAGTCTCTCAGGCAGCTGAGTGATGGAAGTGCGGTAAAACTGACTGTGGCGAATTACTATACACCTGAGGGAAATTCAATCAATAAGACAGGAATCCAGCCGGACGTGGAAGTAGAACTGGATCCGGAACTTATAAATAAAACTGAAATCTCACATGATGAGGACAATCAGCTTGAGGAGGCACTGAAAATCCTGGATGAAAAAATTGAGTGGTGAAGAGAGAAAGGGTGTGATACAATATAGCTACAGTATGAAAATGGTGGGATGCCGGAAAGGATCAGCTATGAATGATTATATTATTACAACGGACAATAATGCAGATCTTCCAGATGATTTTTATGTGGAACATAAAGTAGGCTGCGCGTATTTTAGTTATACATTGGAGGGGAAACAGTATGAGCATGGGAATTTCCTCCCGGTAGAAGAATTTTACAACAAAATGCGGTCAGGCAGTATGCCGACAACCTCGCAGATCAATCCCGAAAGTGCACGGGAACTCTTTGAACCATATCTCAAGGAAGGAAAGGATATTCTCCATATTACATTTTCTTCCGGACTGAGCGGAACATTTAACAGCTGTCGGATAGCTGCAGAGGAACTGATGCAGGAATATCCGGATCAGAGGATCCTTGTGCTTGATTCTCTGTCAGCCTCTCTGGGTCAGGGGCTTCTCGTCTATCTGGCACAGCAGCAGAAGGAAAAAGGATGCAGTATGGATGAGGTTGCAGACTGGGTGGAAACACACAAAAAGAATATTGTACATTTGTTTACAGTAGATGACCTGAATCACCTTTACAGAGGCGGCCGTGTGTCAAGAACAACGGCAGTTCTCGGAGGGATGCTCAACATAAAACCGATTCTGCACGTTGATAATGAAGGAAAACTGATCCCGATAGGGAAGGTTCGCGGAAGAAAAAAATCTCTGCTTGAACTGGCGGATCTGATGGACAGCAAAATTGGAAGTTACGCAAAATCCTGTGATACAATTTTTATCAGTCATGGCGACTGCCGCGAAGAAGCAGAATTTCTCTCAAAAAAAATAAAAGAGAAATACCAGATAAAGACAGAGGTCATTAATTACGTTGGTGCTGTGATCGGAGCACATTCCGGACCAGGTACGATGGCATTATTTTTTGTTGGAGATGTAAGATAAATGTAACAAAATTAAAACAAATGTAAAATACACTTGCTTTTTTCGAAAAGATTTATTACAATAGGAAATGGTAATAAGTGCCGATGAAACAGAAAACTTTGGGTGGGTATCGGAAAGGAATGAAACATGAAAAAAGCAGGAGTACATAAACGAGGGTTATTATGGGGACTTTCTTTGTTTCTTATGCTGGTTATGCTGACGGGAATGAATGTATCTGTACATGCGTCATCCAGTATCAGTAATCAGACGGTCAGAACGTCTATAGCTGCTTCGGGAACGAGAGCTTTGAAGCTTCAGTGGAACAGAGTTTCAGGTGCCAGCGGATATGTTGTGTATCGTCGGGAATCACAGAGAAAACCATTTGTCAGACATTGCAAGATCACTTCAGGGAGTATAACAACTTATCTGAATACGAACCTTTCAGGTGCCAAGGTGTATCAGTATGCAGTTCGTGCTTATTGCAAGGAAAACGGCAAATATGTCTACAGTAAATATACTACAGTTCTCGGAGCTACCAGACCGGGGACTACAAGCACGACGATCAAGGCAGAATCCAGCAGCACGATGGATGTAGACTGGAATTCCGTTCACAGATCAGATGGATATCGTATCTATCGAAGAACAAAACACGGGGAATGGATGTTTGTAGCAGATTTGGCATCATCCAGAACTTCCTATGAGGACACCAAGCTGTCAGCAGGAACGAGTTATATCTATACAGTAAGGGCTTACAAGAAAGCAGGTAATGTCAAATATCTGTCAGCCTTGACGGAGAGTAATTCTGCTTCTACACTGGGTTCCGGTTCAAACTCAAGATTCAACAGCAGTCAGAAGGATGTCATGAAAAAAATCCTCTATGCAGTAGAGACCGGAGGACAGGTCTATGGCAATCAGGATTATGCAGACTTCACAGAAGCATACACAAACAGCAAAACTGAGCATGCGATCACCATCGGAGCAGGTCAGTGGTATGCGACAGAGGCACAGAGACTTCTGAAACTGATCCATACAACGAGTCCGGAAACTTATAAGAAATATGATCCGAAGAATTATGTATGGAATGATGTTGTGAATAAAGACTGGTCAACCTATAAATTATCCAAGAAATCCGGAAGAGCGCAGATCATCGTGAAACTGATCAGTTCCCCGGCAGGTATCAGATGTCAGGATCAGCTGATGTATGAGCAGATCGAGGAATATGAGGCGGAAGTGAGAAATCTTGGAGTCACAGAGCACAGAGCAGTAGGAGAATGTATCAATATCCGTCATCAGGGCGGCATGGGTGCTGTGACAAGAATTCTTGGCAAGACCAAAGGTGGATATACACTTGACAATATTTATGAGGCAATGAGTACCGATACAGGAGGACAGGTAGGAACCTACAAGAACCGTCAGGCGAAAGTTTACTCCTGGCTGAATACTTACATGAATTGATAATATGATGAAATGACTGGCTTTTTGTAAAGAGCCGGTCATTTTTTTTCGACAAATATCGTTGCATGAAAGAGAACACAGATGCTATAATATAAGCAGACTGACTGTCTGTACGGGCAGTAAAATTGTTCGTGGAATGCGAGGAGAAATTTATGATCTTAACAGAAGACAAAACATATACAATGTCACTGGAGACGGAGGGCGGCAGTGACGATGTACTGACAAGCAAAACCGTTGAACTTGAATTTTCAAACAGAGAACTTATTCATGCGGTTATTACCTGTGGAATGCCTGTTCAGAGACTGACAGCCGTATATCCTGAGAAACGCAGGCTGGAGGTTCTGTATAAGCTTTTTCTGGTGGAGACTGCGCTGGAAACAGAGGGAGACAGACTCAAAAAAGCCAAAAAGACTGCCTATCTGGATTCTTCGGAAAAAAGTGTTATTTCTTATTATATGGGTATGTTTTTTACAAAAATGATCAGTGGCCGGCTGTATGGAACGGATTATCTTGCACAGCTGAACCTGATCCGCAGACCGGAGAAAGAAGATTTTATCGATTTCTTTGCGAGTGAGTGGAGACCGGAAATGATTGGGCACAGATCCGGTGCGGAGAAATGGAGTGTGTGGGAAGCCAAGGGCGGAAGTAACCGCAGAGAGCAGGCTCTTAAGAAGGGCGCGCAGCAGCTGGAGGCCATTGGAACAGTGAATGGGGCAGAACCGGAATCAGGTATTGTCTGCATGACTTATTATGATCATGGATATCTGTGCGGAATCCTGAGAGAACCCCAGGGAGACACGGCAGGCGAACAGATCGTGTTTGCACAGGAGGAATTTTACAGAGCCTATTACAAACCAGTCTGCGAACTGTTTCTTGATAAGGAAAGTGGTTTGAGGTTTGACGGCTCAAACGCGGAGATCGCGGTGACAGTTCCATATTTTTCAGAGAAGCACGAAGAGCCGGAGGAACGTAAGATCCGGATTGGCACTTCACGTAAATTGCTGCAGGCACTGATGGAAGAAAAATATTCTCTTGCTTCAGAACTTGCAAAGGAGCAGAAACAGGAAGAATGTCCGGATGGAGTATATCTGGGAGCAGATGGAATTTATATCAGATAAGAGGATTTTATTGAATTTGCACAAAAATATCCCTCCCGGAGTGAAATTCGGGAGGCTTTTTTGATATAAAATAAATTTCAAATTAATCCAATATTGTAATCAGACCATGAGTATGGCATAATAAATAGGGCAATGTTAAAACTAAGAGAAAAGAAAGTTAAGAAAACGTAAAAAACAGAAGGTGTCGGTTCTGCACAAAACCATGCAGAGCGAAAAAGACAACAGAGGAGAAAATTATGGCGATATTTTCAATGGTCTTATCTTTACTCTCAGGAGTAGCACTATTTTTGTTTGGAATGTCTCTGATGGGCGATGGCCTGAAACTGGTAGCTGGTAACAAGCTGGAGGCATTTCTGTATCGTATGACCAATACTCCGCTGAAGGGAGTGGCTCTTGGAACAGGTGTAACCAGTGTGATCCAGTCATCCTCAGCGACAACCGTAATGGTTATTGGTTTCGTAAACTCCGGTATGATGAAACTGAAACAGGCGATCGGTATCATCATGGGTGCCAATATCGGTACCAGTATCACAGGATGGATTCTTTGCCTTTCCTATATTAAGGGATCCGGAGGAATTGCAAGCATTCTTTCCACAGCAACGATTTCAGCAGTAGTGGCGGTGATCGGTATTATCCTCCGTATGTTCTGCAAACGTTCTGTACATAAGAATATCGGAAACATCATGCTTGGTTTTTCAATCCTTATGACGGGAATGCAGATGATGAGTGGTGCTGTGTCACCCCTGCGTGAGAGTGAAGTGTTTATTGAGATGCTTACAATGTTTTCCAATCCGATCGCGGGTATTCTGGTAGGTGTTCTGTTTACGGCAGTACTTCAGAGTGCTTCTGCGACAGTCGGTGTACTGCAGGCTCTCTCTGTGACAGGTATTCTGACTTTTGCAAGCGCATTTCCGATCGTGCTTGGTATTGGTGTCGGTGCTGCCTGTCCTGTTCTGATCTCCGCGATCGGAGCGAATAAGAACGGTAAAAGAACAGCGCTGATATACCTTATGAATGACCTGTTTGGTCTGATCATGTGGTCAGTGATCTTCTATACAGTAAATGCGGTTGTCCATTTTGAATTTATGGATATGATCATGACCCCTGTATCTATTGCATTTCTTAATACAATATTCCGTGTTGCAACTGTTATCGTTCTGTTTCCGTTTATTCCGAAACTTGAGAAACTGGTATGCTATCTGGTCAAAGACAGTGCAGAGGAACTGGAGGATGAGGCCGACTTCGACCTTCTTGAGGAACGTCTGATCAACTACCCGGCGCTTGCTATCGGCCAGTGTCATCGTGCAATGAATGGAATGTCCAAGAAGCTGCGTAAGAATGTCAACAGAGCAATGAACCTTCTGAATGATTATCAGCAGGATAAATATGACAAGGTTCAGCGAAAGGAAGATCTGATCGACAAGTATGAGAGCCGTCTGGGAGACTATCTGATCCAGCTTACCAAGCGGGAGATGAATACAGTACAGACAAGGCAGGTTTCTCTGTATCTTCATACGATCAATGACTTTGAGAGAATCGGAGACCATGCATCTTATATCGCACACATGGCAAACGAAATGCATGATAATCATACACAATTTTCTCAGGCTGCCTGGGATGAACTCAACATCGTTATGGAGGCTGTCCGTGAGGAAATCAATGTGACCTGCAATGCGTTTATGAAGGATGACAGAGAGGCTGCGCAGAGAGTTGCTCCTCTGGGAGCAGTTATCACCAATCTGTGTGATGAACTTAAAATGCATCATGTTGCACGACTCAGCAAGGGCGAGTGTGGACTGGAAGAAGGAACAGTATTCAATGATATCCTGAACAGTTTCGGCCGTATCGCAGCACACTGTGCAAGTGCCATGACAGCTCTCATGAAGAGTGGAGAGGAAGATCCGGACCTTCATATCCATGATTCCAAGGTATATCCGACAGATACAATGGAGTATTACTCTTATTTTAACGAATACAGACAGAAATACGATATCGATATTATGGGAAACGGAGACAACCATGTCGTGAGCATGGAGCCGGAAGAAGTGGAATAATATCAGGACATACAGAGAACACAGAACCAGGTGATACGTTCTGTGTTCTT
>CAKRTP010000060.1 GCA_934402155.1 uncultured Blautia sp.
TATGGCACAGTTATGGGGAGGACGTTTCACAAAGGAAACGGACAAACTGGTATACAATTTTAATGCATCTATTTCGTTTGACCAGAAATTTTATAAACAGGATATCCGTGGAAGCAAGGCACATGTCAGAATGCTTGCAAAACAGGGGATTCTGACAGAAGAAGAAAGAGACCAGATCCTTGACGGCCTGGACAGTATTCTTGCGGATGTAGAATCCGGCAAACTGGAGATCACAGCCGAATATGAGGATATCCACAGTTTTGTAGAGGCAAATCTGATCGACCGTATCGGAGATCCGGGCAAGAAACTTCACACGGGAAGAAGCCGCAACGATCAGGTTGCACTTGATATGAAGCTTTATGTCCGCGATGAGGTTGATGAGATTGATGCAGAACTCAAAAAGCTTCTGGAAGCACTTCAGACGATCATGGAGAATAATGTACACACTTATATGCCGGGATTTACACATCTTCAGAAGGCACAGCCTGTCACCCTGGCACATCATGTGGGAGCATATTTCGAGATGTTCCGCAGAGACAGAAGCCGTATGGCGGATATCCGTAAACGTATGAATACCTGTCCGCTCGGTGCAGGTGCACTTGCAGGAACTACTTATCCTCTGGACAGATTTTATACAGCAGAGCTGCTTGATTTTGATGAACCGACCAGAAACAGCATGGATTCCGTGTCTGACAGAGATTATGTAATAGAACTTCTTTCTGCGATGTCTACAGTTATGATGCATCTGAGCCGTTTCTGTGAGGAGATCATCCTCTGGAATTCCAACGAATATCGTTTCGTGGAGATCGATGATGCCTACAGCACAGGAAGCAGCATTATGCCACAGAAGAAGAATCCTGATATTGCAGAGCTTGTTAGAGGAAAAACAGGCCGTGTCTATGGTGCCCTGACCTCTATACTGACAACGATGAAGGGAATTCCGCTCGCATATAACAAAGATATGCAGGAAGACAAAGAGCTGACCTTTGACGCGATCGATACTGTCAAAGGCTGTATTGCCCTGTTTACCGGCATGGTTTCCACAATGGAATTCCGCAAAGATGTTATGGAGGCAAGTGCCAAAAATGGTTTCACCAATGCGACAGATGCAGCAGACTATCTGGTAAATCATGGTGTACCGTTCCGCGATGCACATGGCATTGTAGGACGTCTTGTTCTTACCTGTATTGACAGAGGAATTTCTCTCGATGAACTGCCTCTTGAAGATTACAAAGAGATCTCTCCTGTATTTGAACAGGACATTTATGAGGCAATCAGCATGAAGACCTGCGTGGAGAAGCGCGAAACTTATGGTGCACCGGGACCGAAGGTCATGGAGCAGGTTATCGCATCAAATCGGGAATATTTGAAAAATAATTAAAAAACCTCTTGCATTTTTATACAAAGTGGTATAGTATGTACTAAGAAAACAGATGTGTGCCAGACAAAGACACATAAAGAATCAATGAGTGAGGAGAAAATGTTATTATGAGCGAAAAACTGAGAGTCGGCATTTTAGGCGCTACCGGAATGGTAGGACAGAGATTTATCTCCCTTTTGGAGAATCATCCGTGGTTTGAGGTTGTTACTCTTGCTGCAAGCCCGAGAAGCGCAGGTAAGACCTACGAAGAAGCTGTAGGCGGAAGATGGAAAATGGATACTCCGATGCCGGAAGCAGTAAAGAATATTGTTGTAATGAATGTTAATGAGGTAGAGAAAGTTGCTTCTACCGTAGATTTTGTATTCTCAGCAGTTGATATGTCCAAGGATGAGATCAAAGCGATCGAAGAAGAATACGCAAAGACAGAGACACCGGTTGTATCCAACAACAGTGCACACCGCTGGACACCGGATGTACCGATGGTAGTTCCGGAAATCAACCCGCAGCATTTTGATGTGATCCAGTACCAGAAGAAACGTCTTGGAACAACCAGAGGTTTTATCGCTGTTAAACCAAACTGCTCTATCCAGAGTTATGCACCGGTACTTACTGCATGGAAAGAGTTTGAGCCATATGAAGTAGTTGCAACTACATATCAGGCAATCTCCGGAGCCGGAAAAACATTCAAAGACTGGCCGGAAATGGAACACAATATTATTCCATACATTGGCGGCGAGGAAGAGAAGAGTGAGAAAGAACCTCTGAGACTGTGGGGCAAGATTGAGGACGGTGTGATCGTTCCGGCTTCTGAGCCGGTAATCACCTGCCAGTGTCTGCGTGTTCCGGTACTCAACGGACATACTGCTGCAGTATTTGTTAAATTCCGCAAGAAACCATCCAAAGAACAGCTGATCGAAGCTCTGAGAAACTTCAGAGGACTTCCGCAGGAACTGGAGCTTCCGAGTGCACCGAAGAACTTTATCCAGTATCTTGAAGAAGACAATCGCCCACAGGTAAGTGAGGATGTCAACTACGAAAACGGAATGGGCATATCTATCGGACGTCTTCGTGAGGACACCGTTTATGATTACAAATTTGTAGGACTTTCCCACAATACTGTAAGAGGAGCTGCCGGTGGAGCTGTACTTTGTGCAGAGACACTGAAAGCAAAGGGATATATCACAAAGAAATAAGACACAGCTTTTGCTGTGAGAACAGGAAACCGCTCCGTCAGGGATGCCTGACAGGGGCGGTTTTTTCATATAAACAAGGAAATTTTGCTGTGGAGAATATGCCGGATCTATGATATGATGAACATTATAGAAAGGAGTATCAGATGAGATGGAAAAGATATATCTGACAAAGCTTGCACCGAACTGTGGCTGTGCAGCCAAGGTCGGGCCCGGTACGCTTGCAGGAGTTCTCTGCAAACTGCCGAAATTTCATGATGAGCATCTTCTGGTGGGGACAGAAACTTCAGATGATGCGGCTGTATATAAGATTTCAGACGAACTGGCGATGATCCAGACGCTTGATTTTTTTACACCGGTGGCAGACGATCCTTACGATTTCGGACAGATCGCGGCGGCGAATGCATTAAGTGATGTTTATGCTATGGGTGGAGAGCCAAAGACAGCATTGAATATTGTGGCTTTTCCGAAGGAGATGGATACAGAGATTCTTGGTGAGATCCTGAAAGGCGGAGCTGATAAAGTGCTGGAGGCAGGGGCAGTTCTTGCCGGAGGACATACGATCCAGGACGATACACCGAAATATGGTCTGAGTGTCACAGGTTTTGTGCATCCGGAGAAATTCTGGAAGAATTATGGAGCACAGACAGGAGACAGACTGATCCTGACCAAACCACTTGGCACAGGAATCGTCAATACGGCGATCAAGGCGGATCTCGTATCAGAGGAAGCGAGAGAGGCCGCACTCAGATCCATGAAGACACTGAATAAATATGCAAGGGATATTCTGAAAAAATATACAGTCCATGCATGTACTGATGTGACAGGCTTCGGTCTTGGCGGACATGGTACGGAGATGGCAGAGGGCAGCCAGAAGACACTGGTCATCGACACAGGATCACTGCCGGTTCTTCCGGATGTGGAAGAATATGCATCTATGGGACTGATCCCCGGCGGAGCATACCGCAACAGGGAATTTGCAGGAAAGGCAGGATATCAGAGCAGCGCGCAGCTCTGGAGAGAAGACCTTGTGTTTGATCCGCAGACATCCGGAGGACTTCTTGCGGCAGTTCCCAAAGAGGAGGCAGAAGAACTTCTTGCAGAGTTAAAGAAACTTGAGCTTCCCTGTGCAGTGATAGGAGAGGTCATTGACAGAAAAGACTGTGCATTGCTGATCCGATAACTGTGAGTTATCAGTAAAGGCAAAAACTTTGTTAATAAAATATCGACCTTTATTGAAATTGTGTTGAGAAATTTTATTGAAAATGCTATAATAAATTCACACAATATGCGGAGGATATATTGAATTATAACAACGATTTAGCTGTTAAATCATAAATACAATATATCCTGGGAAAGGAAGGTATTTTTTATGAATCATGAGGATGTACAGAAAGTATCAAACGCAGCAAATGCAAAGATCACTCTGCTTCAGAACAATTTCCTGAAGTATTTTATGAGAGCGGTCATGGCAGGATTCTTCATTGTGGTAGCAATGATCTTTTCCAATGTAGTCGGTAATGTATTTTCCGGAGCAGAGGAACCGGCCTGGGGTAAATTTCTGGGAGCAGTTGTGTTCTCAATTGCCGTTCTTCTGATCTCAATGGTCGGAGGAGAACTCTTTACAGGAAATAACCTGGTCATGGCATTTGGCGCTTATGACAGGAAGGTAAGCTGGGGAGATGCAGGTAAGGTATGGCTTGTAAGCTACATAGGAAACTTTGTGGGATGCCTGATCCTTTCTCTTATTTTCGTATGGGCAGGAGCTTCAGGAACCGGAGATTATTTTGCTGGGTTTATCGGAAACAAGCTTGCAATCCCGGCAGGTCAGATGTTTTTCCGTGCAGTTTTGTGTAATTTCTTTGTATGTCTTGGGGTACTTTGCGGAATCAAATTAAAGAGTGAGGCTGCAAAGTGTTTGATGATCATTATATGTATTTCCGGCTTTGTTGTCAGTGGATTTGAGCACTGTGTTGCAAATATGGGTATTTTTGTGACAGCAGCCTGCCTGGTACCGGGTCTTTCCATTGGTGCAATGTTCAAAAGCATGGTGATCGTTACACTGGGAAATATGGTTGGCGGTGCAGTTCTTCTTGCATGGCCGCTTAGAAAGATGAGTGCAGATCAATAATATGAGTAAGGCTTTATATATTGCAGAGAAACCGAGCGTCGCTCAGGAATTTGCAAAAGCATTAAAAATAAACGGACAGAGAAAAGACGGATACCTGGAATCAGAAGATTCCGTAGTGACCTGGTGCGTAGGGCACCTCGTCACTATGAGTTATCCCGAAAAATATGACATCAAGTACAAAAGGTGGAGTTTTGATACCCTGCCTTTTTTGCCGTGTGAATTTAAATACGAGGTGATTCCGGGGGTTCAGAAACAGTTTGACATTGTGAAAAGGCTTCTGAACCGGCCGGATGTAGAAACCATCTATGTATGTACTGACTCCGGACGTGAAGGAGAATATATCTACCGTCTGGTAGCACAGATGGCAGGAGTGAAGGATAAACAGCAGAGACGTGTCTGGATTGATTCTCAGACAGAAGAAGAGATCCTGAGAGGGATCCGTGAGGCGAAAGATCTGTCAGCGTATGACAATCTGGCAAATTCCGCCTACCTTCGTGCCAAAGAAGATTATCTTATGGGAATCAATTTTTCCAGAGTGCTTACACTGCGCTATGGAAACAGTGTCTCGGGTTATCTGAAAAACAAATATCAGGCGATCGCGGTGGGAAGGGTCATGACCTGTGTTCTCGGCATGGTCGTGCGCAGAGAGCGGGAAATCCGTTCTTTTGTGAAGACACCGTTTTACCGGGTGATCTCCGGAATCGTTCTGGAAGGAGAGAAATTTGACGGTGAGTGGCGTGCAGCAGAAGGGAGCAGGTATTTCAAGTCTCCTTATCTGTATAAGGAAAACGGCTTCAAAGAAAGAAAACATGCACAGGAACTGATCGATTTCTTAAATACGGAGCAGCCGCTCAGGTGCTGTGTTGAAAAAATCGAGCGTAAGAAAGAAAACAAAAATCCGCCGCTTCTTTTTAACCTGGCAGAGCTTCAGAATGTATGTTCCAAGCTGTTTAAGATCAGTCCGGATGAGACTTTAAAGATTGTTCAGGAATTATATGAAAAAAAACTGGTCACCTATCCCAGAACAGATGCGAGGGTGCTTTCCACTGCAGTGGCGAAGGAAATCTACAAAAATATCGCAGGTCTTCGTAATTATCCTGCGATCGGAAGCACAGCAGAAGAAATTCTGCAGATGGGAAGCTATAAGACTATTATAAAGACACGGTATGTCAATGATAAGCAGATCACGGATCATTACGCGATCATTCCGACAGGACAGGGACTTAATGCCCTGAACAGGCTGCCGCTTACTTCACAGAGAGTTTATGAGACGATCGTGAGGCGTTTCTTATGTATTTTCTGTCCTCCGGCGGTCTATCAGAAGGTCAGCCTGGTGACAGAAATGCAGAAGGAGAAGTTCTTTTCCAGTTTCAAGGTTCTTCAGGAAGAAGGATATCTTAAATATGCAGTGAATTCTTTTGCACGCAGAAATGCAGGTGAAACGCAGGATACAGAAAAAAATGACGGCGAGGATGTTTCCTGTGATGCACGTCTTCTGTCTGCATTGCATAAGCTGAAAAAGGGTGATATACTGACTGTGGATTCGCTGGATATCAAAGAAGGCGAAACTTCACCGCCGAAACGCTACAATTCAGGTTCCATGATTCTTGCGATGGAGAATGCAGGACAGCTCATTGAGGATGAAGAACTGCGTGCACAGATCAAGGGAAGCGGAATTGGAACCAGTGCGACCAGAGCAGAGATCCTGAAGAAACTTTTCTCCATAAAATATCTTGCCCTTAATAAAAAGACACAGGTGATAACGCCGACTCTTCTGGGAGAGATGATCTTTGATGTGGTAAATTGTTCTATTCGACAGCTGTTGAATCCGGAACTGACCGCAAGCTGGGAGAAGGGACTGAACTATGTTGCAGAGGGAAGTATCACGCCGCAGGAATATATGGACAAACTTGAGCACTTTGTCCGGATCCGGACTGATCAGGTAGAGAAGAGTAACTATCAGTATGCACTGCGGCAGTTTTTTGATGCGGCGGCGGTCAATTACAAGAAGAAGCAGTAACGTCAAAATGAGGAGGAAACACCTAAATGTTAAAAGATTTCACAATTTCAAATCTGCTTGATCTGAATGAGACGATCGCAGGTGAATTATTTGAGGGAAAAATTTATCCGTGGGAAGTTCTTCCGGAGATAGGGGCTTTTATTCTGAAGCTTGGCAAGACTCTGGATCCACAGGAATATGACTGTCAGGATGGAAACATCTGGATCGCAAAGAGTGCAAAGGTAGCGCCGACAGCATGCATCAACGGGCCGGCGATCATCGGCAGGGACGCTGAAGTGCGCCACTGTGCATTTATCCGCGGAAATGCGATCGTAGGTGAGGGAGCTGTTGTGGGAAATTCTACAGAACTTAAGAATGCTGTACTGTTTAATAAAGTACAGGTTCCGCATTATAATTATGTAGGAGATTCTGTCCTTGGTTACAAGTCACATATGGGTGCAGGATCGATCTGCTCCAATGTAAAATCTGACAAGAAACTGGTCGTAGTCAAAGACGGTAATGAAAAGATCGAGACAGGAGTCAAGAAATTTGGTGCAATGCTTGGTGATAATGTAGAGGTTGGCTGCGGTTCTGTCCTGAATCCGGGAACGGTAATCGGAAGAAATACCAATATCTATCCTCTTTCACCTGTAAGAGGCTGCATTCCTGCAGACAGCATCTACAAAAATGCAGCAGAGATCATCAAAAAGAACTAATTAAGAAAAAGAATCTGCCGGAGGATCACCAGAAGAATGATGTGCACCGGATAAAACAGATAAAAAAAGTATTTCGCGGCTTTCCCCTGGATAAAGCCGCGTTTTCCATTATACATGTTAATAGAAATAAAGGAAAAACACATTTTCCATTCATAATTCATCCAGAGAGTGCTGACAAGTGCCTGCTGAAATCTCTGGGTACGGAGCAGATACATGATCAGGATCAGAATAAAGCCGTGCCAGCTGTAATCTGCATGAAAAATATAAGAAAAACCGCAAAGCCCTGCAATACACAAAAACTGCAGCAGTGGTTTTTCCCACAGGGCTTCCAGTACACAGAGACCGAGATACCCCAGAAACAAAGTAAAAAACACATTCTGCGTGTCAGGGTAATACCAGGTATTGCTGAACATGAAATTCCATGGGATTTCGGAGATCAGCGCAAAAAGAATCAGGTTCTGACCATATTTGCGACGGTTTTTTGTATGCAGAAAGCCTTCAACCAGAAGAAAACAGAAAATCGGGAAAGCGGATCTGCCGATGTCACGGACGATGCGGTAACAGGTGATTTCGGTGGAACCGATCATAAAAAGAATCTGACGTGCAGGTTTCCAGTTGGCGAGGATCAGAACTCCGGTATGGTCGATCAGCATCAGGATGCAGGCAAGAAGCTTCAGAGCACTGCCGCTCAGAATCTGGAATCTTGCCGGAAAAATACTCGGAGGTAATGTTGGCTGTGTGCAGGTAGTCATAAAAATCTCCTTCGATAAAATTTTCGTGTTTTGTATGCTCATATTTTTGCACGAATGAACAATATCCTTATTTTAGCATAAAACACACTGTTTTACCAATCTTGTCTGGAAAAACAGGTTATGTTATATTAAAGTAAAGCAATAAAGCAAATTGCACAGGCTGGGAGGGAAGCTTATGGTAAACAGATGGAAAATCCGGATTCCGGAACTGACCGGAGAGGAAGAACGGAATATTTATATTTATCTTCCGGATTCTTACGAATGGGATCGGGAAAGATATTATCCCGTTTTGTACATGTTTGACGGACATAATGTTTTCTTTGATTCTGACGCAACCTATGGGAAATGCTGGGGTATGAAAGAATACATGGATTATACAAATACGCAGATGATAATTGTAGCTGTTGAATGTAATCACAGTCCGGATAATGGACGTCTTAAGGAATATGCACCATTCAGTTTCCATGATGCGAGATGTGGAAGCATCACAGCCAAAGGTGCAGTTACGATGGACTGGATGGTTCATACCCTGAAGCAGCAGATAGACAGAGATTTCCGGACGCTCAGTGACAGGGAGCATACGTTTATCGCGGGAAGTTCCATGGGCGGGCTGATGAGTCTGTATGCAGTGACGCAGTATAATTCTGTTTTTGGAAGGGCTGCGGCACTGTCCCCGTCTGTATGGACAAGTGCCGATAAACTGGAGCAGCTGATCCGCAGGACCAAGATCCGCCAGAATACAGTGATCTACATGGACTACGGTTCTGTAGAACTGGAACAGCGTCCAAAGGTTTACAGAGATTTTGAACGGATCGCAGCGGCATTTTTTCAGAAAAAAGTTCTTCTGGATGCCAGAATCGTCCCGGGAGGAACACACTGTGAGGCATGTTGGGAAAGACAGATCCCGTTTTTTATGAATACACTTTTGTACGAGGGATAAAGAGATGGAAGTACAATACAAAAAAGAATACAGCCCTGCTCTCGGGCGGGATATGGAGTGCAAAATTTATGGACACAAAGGCAGACCGGTACTTTTTATCCCATGTCAGGACGGAAGATTTTTTGATTTTGAGAATTTTAATATGACAGACACATGGAGACCATGGCTGGAATCCGGTGAGGTGATGGTGTTTTCCATTGACACGATTGACAGGGAGACCTGGTCAGATACAGACGGAGATCCTTACTGGCGGATACGGCGCTACGAACAGTGGCTTCAGTATATCACGGACGAGATGGTTCCGTTTATGCGCGAAATGGTCAATGAGAGGAATGCATGGACCGGATATCCGGGAATCATGGTGTTTGGCTGCAGTCTTGGTGCGACACATGCGGCAAATCTGTATTTTCGAAGACCAGATCTGTTTGACCGCCTGCTGGCACTGAGCGGCCTTTATTCTGCAGGGTATGGATTTGGTTCCTATACTGATGAGGTGGTACGCCGTAATTCGCTGGTGGATTTTCTCGGGGATATGTCAGAGGATGATCCGAGAATCAGTCTTTATAATCTCAAAAAAGCAGTGATCTGTGTCGGACAGGGACCGTGGGAACTTCCGGATTCTACGAGAGAACTTGCTCACATTCTGGATAAAAAAGGAATCCAGGCGTGGGTGGATTTCTGGGGTTATGACTGTGCTCATGACTGGTACTGGTGGTATAAGCAGGTGGAATATTTTGTTCCTTACCTGCTCAGAAACGATTGAGATAAGACGAGAAGAAAAGAGAGATATTATGAAAAATTTCCTGTTTATTTCCCCTAATTTTCCTGAAAATTACTGGATGTTCTGCCGGGAACTTAAAAAAAACGGACTGAATGTTCTGGGAATCGGTGATCAGCCATATGAAGAACTGAGTCAGGGATTAAAAGACAGTCTGGATGAATATTACAAGGTAAGCAGCCTGGAAAATGAAGAAGAGGTGTATCGCGCAGTTGCATTTCTGATCTTCAAGCATGGCAGGATTGACTGGCTGGAGTCAAATAATGAATACTGGCTTGAAAGGGATGCCAGACTTCGTACAGCGTTCCATATCACAAGCGGATTTCAGGAAGAGGATATTCCAAAAATCAAATATAAATCCAGGATGAAGGAGTATTATGCGCGGGTGGGAATTCCTACGGCGAGGTATCATCTGGTGGATACGCTAAAGGGGTGTGAGGCATTCATTGAAAAAGTTGGATATCCTGTGGTTGTGAAGCCGGATAACGGTGTCGGAGCCAGCCATACATACCGCCTTGAGAATCAGGAACAGCTGGAGGAGTTCATGCAGACCAAAGAAGCCGATGTTTCCTATATTATGGAAGAGTTTGTCTTTGCAGAAGTGAATTCTTATGATGCGATCATTGACTCTCATGGAGATCCGATCTTTGAGACGGGAAATGTATCACCGGTTTCGATCATGGATATCGTGAACAATGAAGATAATGCGATCTTTTATATTGTAAAGGAGCTTGCCGGAGATACGCGTCAGGCAGGTCGTGCCACGGCAAAAAGCTTCAATGTCCGAAGTCGTTTCGTTCACTTTGAGTTTTTCCGTCTTCAGAAGGATCAGGAGGGACTTGGAAGGAAGGGAGAGCTTGTCGGCCTTGAGGTAAACATGCGTCCAAGCGGCGGATTTTCTCCGGATATGATGGATTTTGCCTGCACAACGGATGTTTATAAGATATGGGCAGATATGATCGCATTTGATAAGACAGAAATGCATCCGGGTGAAAGACAGTACTGTGCATTTGCCGGACGAAGAGATGGTAGACAATTTACCCTGAGCCATGAGGAAGTCATGAAAAAATATCATCAAAATATCCGTATGGCAGACCGTCTTCCTGAGGTTCTGGCAGATGCGATGGGGAATCAGATTTATATCGCAGTTTTTTCGACCAGGCCTGAAATGGAGAATTTTTTCCAGGATATCCTAAAATCTGATGATTAATGACAAATTCACGTAAGTTTGACTGGACTAACAAGAGGTTTTATGAGAAAATACTGTCAGGTTGTTAGTCTATCTTTTAACAACATTATAGTAAATCTATACTTGAAAGGAGTTTTAACATGATTTATTCACG
>CAKRTP010000061.1 GCA_934402155.1 uncultured Blautia sp.
TGTGTTTGCCGTAATTCCCTGAAACTGATAACGAAGAGTCTCTTTTTCACTGATCGTATACTCCCCAAGCGGTACCCCGGAAAACGTATAACTCAAAACGGCATATTCGCCCTGTCTTCCATAATTTCCTTCCTGAAATTCCACATAATTCCGGTAAGTATGCGACATTCCCCTCTGGTCCGTACCATTTATCTCAAACCGAAAAACAGGATTGCCATGTGCCCATATAATATCTTTTTCCCGGATTTTTTTTGTCACTGTGATCTCGCCGCACGGAAGACGGGCAAGAGTATTTTCTGCCTCCAGAATTTTATCCTGAAAATTCTCTTTCAAAATATCAATATCTGCCTGCCAGCTGCCTTCATATTCCTCCGGTGCCTGTGTTTCGATCACCCGGAATTTTCCCTCATTAGACGGATCATAGCAAAGCTTTTTTACCGTTGTATAAAGTTTTGTATCTTCTATATACACCAGCTGCTGTCCGGTCGGCTTATATTTCTTTTCTGCCTTATTCCACTGATAAATCTCAAAAACCGCTCCCGGCAAAATCTTTTCGTGATCCTCTGCATCTGTTTTGCGGACTCTGCAGTCTGACTCAATACATCCTCTCACCCATGAAACATTGGTCTTTTTTGTATCTGTCCGCTGTGAGGATTCCAGCGTCCTTTCCGCCTGATTCTGGATATAATAATAATTCCCTTTTCCATAATGACCATGTTCAACAACTGCCTTTGCGGATCTTAAACTGACATGGATCCTGAAATAATATGTCACATCATTACAGCATTCATCTGTGTTCAGAAAACTACTTTTCGCTGCAAATCTGACGGTATTTTTTGTCTCTGTAATATCAAAGTGATGTGTAATATCATTTCCAAGTGCCGTCATGACTTCTGCACCTTTGTATTCCAGGCAGGAATCCAATGTATCCGTCACCTCAAATTTCCTGTAATTTCCCGGAAGTACATTTTGAGCGATCATATAATCAAATTCACCGTTTGGCGGAATATCATACGGCGGCTCCGCTGCCAGATCCGTCTGCGACTCATGTTTTGTCATCTTTTCATAAGCAGCTCCGGTATTACCGACTTTTTTCTCCGGATCGCTGTTTGGCTCATACGTTCCGACAGTCTGTGCTCCTGACATAAAAAATGCCATATATGGTGCCGTTCCCTTAAGCCCCGCCGCACCTGAAAGCCAGTTCACCGTAAAAGAACTGTCAAAATCCACATGACACCAGCCTTTGACATCCTCTGTGCTGGTAGACACTCCTTCCGGTGCACGTACCTCTGTGTATCCGACGCCTGTATCGGAATACCCTGCTGTCGCATTCAGATGATCATATCCGCTTCGGACATACATTCCATCCACGCCCCATCCGTCATAAACGAGAAATCCCTGACCACCGTCAAGATCCATCATTGTCACATGACCCTTGGGATAAATCTGTTTCCCTGTCTTATTATCAAAAAACTCAAAACGGAAACGTACAGTTCCCACAGAAACAGTCGAAAATGCAATTCTGTTATTATAAAACAGGATACATGGAACGATCGCCGTATTGTCTGCACCGATATGTTTATTGCTTACCGGTCCCCATTCCACTGCCGTGATCTTAAGATCTGCAATTTTTCCCTGATATTCTCCTACATTTGTATATTTCGCAGAAATTCTTCCTTTCATAGAAGTGTTCTGGATACTGCACGCATAAAGTGTGTTTTTGTAATTCGGACCGTATGAACTGCTGGCTGACCATCCGAACTGTCTGTCCAGCTGAGCCGGAAGAGCCGAAGACGCACCCTGCACAGACACAAGCTTTGTAACTCCCTCCCGGAAAGCATAGGTAAACGCATACTTCGGATCCATCTTATAGTCTGACGATACTGCTTTTACATTGACCGCCCTGGCCGCTGAACTCACCGTTTCCACATTCCCCTGACCATCTGAAAAGAAAATTTCCTCCTCAGCTTCTTCCTGAGCGATCCTTATGAATTCTGCGCTCAGCACCACAGAACTCTGCGGCATAAAAAACTCATACGTTCCATCTTCATTCAGTGACAGAGAAAGAGCACTTTCTTCTCCTTCTGCTGTTACTTCGCTGCATTCATATCCTTCAAACGGACGTACATAAAATCTGACAACATCTCCCGGCAGATAGACATGCTCCTGTGCCTGCATCATAAGAAAGTCCTCTTCTGTCAGAGTTTCCCGCCTTTGTTCTTCCATGGAAAGCAGATCCGATTCAAATACGATCATTCCCTTTTCCGTCTGTACACTCACATCAAAGCTTTCCGGTTCTTCTTCAAATTCCGGTTCCGGGATCTCATCCAGATCCACATCCCCGCCTTCTGAAAAATCTGATCCCGCATCCTGCTCAGGCAGATCTTCTTCATGAAACTCTTCCTGTATTTCTTCACTCTGGAAGATGGGTTCAGAAGCAGCTTCTGTCCCGGTCACTGCAAAAAACGCCATCAGAACAGCCAGGATCCCTGATACTGTTTTTTTCTTCATGTCTTTCGGCCTCCCTTCCATGTCTTTATTACCCAGATCACTCCGCCGGAACACAGAAGAATTACAAAGAAAATTTCTGTTGCTGAATGATCTCCTGTCTTTACATGGCCGGTTTTTCTGCCTCCGCCTTTTGCCGACGGTGAGTTAAGGGAACTTCCTTTTCCTTCCGTCTTGCCCTCGCCGGAAGGACCTTCTTTTTTGCCCTCATTTACAGTAAAGATCCAGGTCACATCTGTCTTACTTTTTGCCATGCTGTTGTCCCACTCTGAGGGGATCTCCACCCGGAATCTCATACTTCCTTTCTGTCCTGATCCCAGTTTTCCAAGAGATCTGTTTTTCCCCAGAGCAGCTGAATCGAGAGTTCCCTTATACAGAATCTCATTTCCCATGGCAACGGTCAGTTTTATCTCTTTCAGCATCGCGAGCTGTTCACGGCTCCGTCCCTCTGTACTTGTTCGAAACAGGATCTCGGCCGCACTGTCCGTAGTATTGGACACAGCGATCGTATCTGTGAGGACATCTCCCGGCATTGCTGTTCCCAGATTGGTAAAAAAATCTCCCGGCACTGACAGTAACTTATGTGCCTTTCCATTGAATTCCACCGACAGCTTTGTCTGCGGTTTTCTGCATGTCATCGCCCCGTCTTCCTCATGGACACACTGCTGGATCAGCTGATTTCCCCACGGCGACATTGCACTGAAATCAGGAGTAAAATTTGCAGCCTGGATCGCTTCCGCCTGGATCGTGAGACCAAGTTTCTGAAGTTCATGTTCTTTTTTCCATGATGATGGAATATGTACATACTGAAACAGCTCCACCGTCTCTTTTCTCTTCAGGACACTTGTGTAATAGTAGTATTCTCCCCGCCTGATCCAGTTTGAAGAAAAACCTGACAGGTTCGTATCATCCAGCCCCTCCAGTTCCTTATGGTCATTTGTATATAAGATCCTGGCACGAACCCAGCAGGGGAGAGCACGGTTCGTTATCCTGGGAATTTTTGACACGGTATCACCGGGAAGTACCATTCCTGAATTCCTGTAAGGAACCTCTTTCGTCCCTTTTTTTTCATATTCCTCCACACTGATCTTAATGTCTCCCACCGAAATATGATTTACCACCTGTAAAGTATCCGAAAAATATCCGTACACACAGGATATGCCCAGGATTCCCATAAAAAGGATACCTGCAGCTATCTTTGTTCTTTTTCTCATATCTGTCCATCCTTTACGCTATCGTCCGGCTGAGATAAAATCTCCAGGCACTTTGATAATCGCTGAAACCGGCTGCCTGCACAGATTCTTCATAAACCTGGATTTCAAATTTATCTATCTCATCCAGATAAGTCTTTTCTATCCTTGAAGAATCTACTGTAACTCCCGAAAAAAGCGGTGTCGTCTTTTCTCCTTCTCTGAGGATTTTTCTGTAATAATAAAATCCGTCTTCCGACTTTACCCAGTTTTTCAGGTCCACGTTTTTCAGGACCACAGCCCTGCCGATATCATCATCGGAATAACTAAGTGCCACTCTTACATAACAGTCCACTGCACGTCCCTGCACCGCCGTCCTGTTTGTGACCCATACTTTCTTTGTGTACTCAGTATTTCCATCGCCCGGAAGTGGTGACGGCACCGGAAATTCCTCTTCGATCCTTGTCGTATTCTCTCCTGTGCCGATCACATTCACCTTCTGATCATAAGAAGTCAGATATGCATTTGTACCGCCGATCCCAAGAACAAACCCCAGTGCTGCTGCACATACTGCAGCCAGTTTCTTCCTGTTTTTCATGCCTCAATACCTGCTTTCTTTTTTGCGCTGTTACGGTGTGACCTGTCCGTCCTGACCTTTATTCTGGTTCACATATTTCTCATATGCAATCTTGGCCTTGTCGATCACACTGCCGCTCTCACCGCCTGTGTAAGAAGCCTGGATCGCATAGGCTCTGACCGGAATACTCAGCTGCTGCTCATCAATCTGTTTCTCAATGACATTCAGGAATTTTACGGAGCTGAACAATGCCTCCGTCGTCTCCTCTGCCGGAAGGATCTTATTATATGCATAGACATAGATCTGATTATTTCCACTCGTTTTTGAACTCAGCTTTGTCCAGCTTTCAGATGGCTGGAATGAGAAGAGCTCCTGATTTTTTACTCCCAATCTAGTTCCATCCTCTGCAGCTGCTTCCACATTTGCCATCGGGATCGATACCTCCAGATAGACAAACGCATCATTGACCCCTGTGTTTTTGATCTTCGGATCTTTGCTGATCTCCTTACCCGGCTCGATCTTTGTCTGCTCTTCCGGATCAAAGCCCGGTTCCTCCACTGTGATCGCGACCCTTCCTACTGTGAACTGGTTGTCTGCTTTGTTAAAGTCTGTCAGATAGGCTGACACACCTCCGACAGATGCCAGACATAAAATTCCTGCCACAAGGCCTGCTCTCTTCAGATTTCTTTTTTTATTTGTCTTCATATTCATTCCTGCGCCTTCTTTCGCGCTCTCCTTTCTTTTCTCTCATTCTGGGTCATGAACAGCAATTCCTGAAGGATCATCAGGATCAGTATTGCAAAAACTGTTTTCTGCCTGATAAAAGCTGCCACATATCCCAGAAACGGAATGGTAAATACTACCTTTCCAATTACCTGGTCTGCATTTACTGACACCAGATCTTCCTCATCGTTCGCATCTCCTTTTGTGATGAGTTTGCCTTTTTCTTTTCGTATGACACGATGAGTCACCTGACTGTCTTTTATTCTGTAGGTGATGATATCTCCGATTTCCGGGGTTTTCTGTCTGGTGTCTGTAAATACCAGACCTCCTGTCTGTATCGCCGGCTCCATTGAGCCTGACAGAACAATGTCCACTGAAATCCCTGTCCGGGGAAGTATCAGCAACAGCAGCCCCGCAAGTCCGATCACCGCGAAAAAAAGCCTTCCTGCTTTTTCTGCTGCTTTCATGGATTCCCCCTTTCCTCTTGAAAAGATGTAGTTTCCGGCGGAGACCGGCTCCATAAAAATCCCGTCATAAATCACGTCCTCTTTTATATATTTCATATTGGATTGTTTTTGTACAGATTTGTACCAGATTTATAAAGAAAAACAAGATATAAGTAAAAAAATATAAATGGATCATCAGCGATCCTCTTCAGAAGAAGAGTCTGTGACAGAGAATTCTGTCGTGTTTAAGATGGTCTTATCATACTCTGTGATAACGGGAAAGTCAACCAGATTCGTTCCCCCTGTTTCGACAAAAAAAGACGCACCCCAAAAGAGTGCGTCTCTAAAATACCGGAAATCTGCTTAGTTGTTGATAAGTTTGTCTTCGCCGTTCCAGCTGTACAGTTTACGGATCTCCTCGCCAACTTTTTCTGACGGATGTTCAGCAGCAAGTTTTCTCATTGCTTTGAAGTGAACCTGTTTTCCTGCATCAGACATATCAAGCAGGAATTCTTTTGCAAATGTACCATCCTGGATGTCTGTCAGAATCTGTTTCATAGCTTTCTTTGTTTCTGCTGTGATGATCTTCGGTCCTGTGATGTAATCGCCATATTCAGCAGTGTTGGAGATGGAATATCTCATTCCTGCGAATCCTGACTGATAGATCAGGTCAACGATCAGTTTCATCTCATGGATACATTCGAAGTATGCATTTCTCGGGTCATATCCTGCTTCGCAGAGTGTTTCGAAACCAGCCTGCATCAGTGCACAAACACCACCGCAGAGAACTGCCTGCTCTCCGAAAAGGTCTGTCTCTGTCTCTGTACGGAATGTTGTCTCAAGAACACCGGCTCTTGCTCCACCGATTCCAAGACCATAAGCAAGTGCTCTGTCAAGAGCTTTTCCTGTGTAGTCCTGCTCTACAGCTACCAGACATGGAACACCTTTGCCAGCCTGATATTCGCTTCTTACTGTATGTCCAGGTCCTTTTGGTGCGATCATTGTAACGTCAACGAATTTTGGCGGTACAATAGTTCCGAAATGGATATTGAAACCATGAGCAAACATCAGCATATTACCTTCTTCAAGGTTCGGCTCAATGTCGTCTTTGTAAAGTTTTGCCTGTTTCTCATCATTGATCAGGATCATGATGATGTCAGCCTGTTTTGCTGCTTCTGCTGCTGTATATACTTTAAAGCCCTGCTCTTCGGCTTTCTTCCAGGACTTGCTTCCTTCATACAGACCAATAATGACATTACATCCTGATTCCTTTAAGTTCAGTGCATGTGCATGTCCCTGGCTGCCATAACCGATAATCGCAATGGTCTTACCATCCAGTAATCCTAAATTACAGTCTTCCTGGTAAAAAATCCTGTTTGCCATCTTTGTTTCCTCCTAAGCTATTTGTAAATTTTTTCATAATTTATCGTTAAGGGTATCTGCCCTTAGCAAACATTGTTATTATGTAAAATCCTTATAAGAATTTTACGTCACTGGCACCTCTGGAAAGTCCGGTAATACCAGTTCTTGCAAGTTCCAGTATCTCATACTCTCCCAGAAGGTCGATCAGAGCACTCAGCTTGCTCTTGCTTCCTGTCATCTCAATGACCAGAGAAGTCTTGCCGACATCAATGACATTGGCACGGAAAATATTTGCAATGGAAATGATTCCTTCTCTCTGCTCCGGTCTCGCTGCAACCTTCACAAGAACCAGTTCTCTGCTCACACTGTTATCCGGCTCAAGAACCTTGATGTCTCTTACATCTACCAGCTTGGCAAGCTGCTTGGTGATCTGTTCCAGGATCATGGAATCTCCGCTGCATACGACTGTCATTCTGGAATAACGCTCATCTGCAGTCACACCAACTGTCAGGCTGTCAATATTATAACCGCGCCGGCTGAAAAGGCCGGAAATACGGCTCAGAACACCTGCGGTGTTATCTACTAACAGGGACAAAATTCTCTTTTGCATAATCCACCTGCTTTCACCACTTTAATCTTTTAAACAATTCCATTGTAAAATTGTCTGCATGTTTTACATTATAGCAATATTAATTCGTTTGTCAACGTCAAATTTTGCTGTATTTGTATACTAACGCATATATTTTGCTATTTTTCTGTATTTTTATACAAGATATTTTTTGCGGAGTGCCTCTATCGCTTTCGGAGTCAGATAGAGAGCCTTTCTCATGAACACTTCCTCACTGCCATAATCCTGCTCGATCGCCTCAAAAACAGCCTCCAGATATTCCTCTTTTACACGGTACAGTGCCTTGATCTTGTCCATAGTCTCATTATCCACGATCATCTTGGTCTCCAGAAGCCGGATCATATGCTGCAGATCTTCCTCCAGATAACGGTTTGTCCGAAGGTAATCTTCCATGATCGTCTCTCTCGGGACTCCAAGCGCACAGAGAAGAAGTGCTGTTCCGACACCAACCCTGTCTTTTCCCATGCTGCAGTGCCACAGGACAGCTCCCTCTTCCTGCTGGAGAAGGATATCAAGAAAACGTGCATATTCTTTTACAGAAAAATCATCTCTCACAAAAGAAACGTACTGTTTCTGCATGAACTCATCGATTGGCTGATCAAATCTGACCAGCATCTCCAGAAGGCTTTCTGATCTTGTGATCCCCATAGTTTCCTCGTCCACGATCGGGATCTCATGATACTCCACACCTTCCAGAACTGTATCCGGTTTCTGCAGGATCTCCATTCTTGTACGAAAATCAACAACTGTCGACAAATGATATTCATTAAGCAGCGTGTCCTCATCCTGAATGGAAATATGATACATGCTGCCGCTTCTGAGAAGTTTCTTCGGAAGGATATGCTGTCCGTCTTTTGTGGCAAGCGCGCCAAGATCACGGGTGTTTGCAAGACTCTTGAACGGGACCCTGGCTCCCCTTGGAAATCCCGTCACAAGTTCCGGATTCAGAACTTTGATAAGCTGGATACAGTCCTGGATCTCTTTATCCGTCATCTCAAATTCATAACGTTTCCGACGCCGGGTGATGATCACCAGAGAACTTGTGCTGAACTGCTTCTGCTTTCCTCCCTCAGCACCTTCCCGGCGCATATAGGCCCACAGGATATCTTTACAGGGGAGATAATTGATCAGCATTCTTTTTACGAAGATAAAATTCCCGTCTTCAATTCTTATTTTTCCATATTTCATAATTTTCTCCTGCCTTACTCAGATCAGACCAAGTTCTGCAAGCCCGTTTCGGATTCCGTAGTGAAACATATCTGTAGTCACATAATCTGCCAGCTCACGGATCTTCTTTGAGGCATTTCCCATAGCCACCTTTGTCGCCGCATATTCAAACATGGACAGATCATTATTGCTGTCCCCGAATACTACTGTATTTTCCCATGGAATGTCAAAAATACGGCAGACTGCAGCGATCCCGACAGCCTTGCTGCATCCCTTCGGGACCAGTTCGATCGTCGTTCCTACAAAATCGTTATTTTCGTGACGGATCACATCGTAATACTGTGACAGTTCCAGACATGCCTGTCTGTCATTACAGCCCGCTGTCATCTTGGCACTGATCTTGTTGATATGCATATTATCTTCATATCCTCGGATCGGCCGCCATTTCGGTCCAAGTGCCTCAGTGATCAGATCACGATACCAGTTGATCTCCAGAGTATATTCATCCTTGTCATAGTACATGAAATCTGCTCCCTCCATGACCGGGATCAGACCGTATTTACGAAGGACTTCGACGGAAAGCTTCGCCACTTCCGGTGTCATCTCGTTATTATAAAGCCGGACACCATCTTTCTCTATCGTTGCTCCACAGGCACTGATCATACCGGTAAACGGGATCTGCTCCAGATATCCCGGCACAAAAGCCCTGCTTCTGCCTGTACACAGCCATGCTTCATGTCCGTTTTCTCTCAGTTTGCGGATTGCTTCCAGTGCACTGTCCGGAACGCCCTTTTCCATGTCGCAGATGGTGCCGTCCGCATCAAAAAACACTGCTTTTTTTTCTGTCTTCATTCTCTTTCCTCTTTATGTAAATTTATGCAAAAAATTCCTCTGCCGCTTTTATGAAGTAACAGGTATCCTTCACTCCCGTAGTCTCATACGGAGAGTGCATGGAAAGCTGCGGAAGGCCGATGTCCACTGTATCCATCGGAACCTGGGTATTGGAGATATTTCCAAGTGTGGAACCGCCTGCCATATCAGAACGGTTGACAAAGGTCTGATACGGAACCTCCGCCCTGTCACAGAGATCCTTGAATACTGCCGCAGATACTGCATCTGTACAGTATTTTTGATTTGCATTGTATTTGATCACGATTCCTCCGTTCAGGAGCGGATGATTGACCGGATCTGCCATGTCCGCATAATTCGGATGAAGGGCATGTGCATTGTCCGCCGAGATCATGAAACTGTCTGCAAGTGTCATCAGATATTCTTCATAAGTTCTGCCAAGTCCGCTGTTGATACGGATAAGAGTATCTTTGAGGAAGGTAGATGCCGCACCCTGCTTCGTGCCGCTTCCTACTTCTTCATTATCAAGGACACAGTGAACAGCGATGCAGTCCTCCTTCTTTGCCCGCACAAAGCCCTTCATGGAGGCGAAAGCACACTGCAGATCATCCAGTCTGCCGCAGGAGGCAAATTCGCGCTCTGCGCCCCATATGGAGCCTTCCATACGGTCATAGAGGAAAAGATCATGACTGAGGATGTCCTTTTCTTCTATGCCGAGCTGTTCGCCAAGAAGCTTCTGCAAAGACACATCCTTTCCGCCCATGCTGAACAACGGAAGCATATCTTTCTGTGCATTATAGGAAATGCCGCTGTTCGCCTCACGGTTCATATGGATCGCAAGATTCGGGATCATCACCAGGTCACGGTCAAAATTGATCAGTTTTTCTTCTAACCTGCCATCTTTTCGAACGACCACTCTGCCGGCGATTGAAAGAGGACGGTCAAACCATGGTGCCATCAGCATACCACCGTATTTCTCCACATTCAGCTTCACATATGTCTTCTCCACAACGATCTCCGGGTTTTCCTTGATCTTAAAAGACGGAGAATCACTGTGGCTGGCTATGATATGGAACTTCCAGGATTCCTTCTCCGGTATGGTAAATGCGATCAGTGCCGAATGGTTCCGTGTGACCACATATTTTCCGCCAGGTGCCAGATTCCAGTGTTCCTTCTCGGAAAGCACCTGGAATCCTTCTTCTGTCAGTCTGCTTTTCATTTCTTCTGCTGCATGGAACGCCGTAGGGCTTTTTTTAATGAAATCAAGCAGTTCTTTTGTTATTTCATAATACATATCTCATCAAACTCCTCATTTATCTGTTCTGCCCTTGATTATACGTTATTATTTTGTTTCTGACAATGCCAATCTCACCTTGACAGACGGAAAAACAGGGTGCCGTCTCGACACCCTGCTGCCAGTTTCTGATTATAAAGCTTTGATCCTGCGGATTGCCTCCAGAGTATTCTCATAGGTTCCAAATGCAGTCAGACGGAAAAATCCTTCTCCGTGTGCACCAAATCCTGAACCCGGTGTTCCGACAACGTGAGCTGTCTCCAGAAGATAGTCAAAGAAATCCCAGGAACTCATGTTGTTCGGTGTTTTGAGCCAGATATACGGGGCATTCACGCCACCGGACACGGAATATCCCGCCTCTTTCAGTCCGTTATAGATGGTATGTGCGTTTCTCATATAATAGGCAACCTGTTCTTTCAGCTGTGCCTTTCCTTCCGGAGAATAAACAGCCTCGCCTGCTC
>CAKRTP010000062.1 GCA_934402155.1 uncultured Blautia sp.
AGAGCGATAGACGGGGCTCGAACCCGCGGTCTCGACCTTGGCAAGGTCGCGCGTTACCAACTACGCCACTATCGCAGATGTCTTATCGGAAGTTTTGTTTGTTTTCCTCAGCGACAAGATATACTATACCAGATGATTCTGTGTTTGTCAAATGTTTTTTTGAAAAAAATCAAAAAAATTTATAAATTTTTTTGTTCCTGTTCAATTCGTTCACAGCAAACCTGATTCTGTTAAAAAACAGTGAAAACTCTGTGTTAATTTGAAATAGTGTACTTCATGTGCTACAATACACACTAGAAAGAGGTGAAAGATTTGTGAATAAGAGAACAACAGCTTTTTTGCTTGGAAGTATGTTATTATGTCATGCTTCTCTTGTTTATGGCGGAGTTCCAGAGTATAAAACAGTACTGGAAAAAGCACAAAATGAAAATAGAACTGTACAGACGTTTGAAACAGACGATGGCAGGGGGAATACTGTTCAGGTAACAGCAGATCAGGAGACACTTTATGTGACTGCCAGGATAACAGGGATTTATTCTATGCCGTCAGACAGCAGCACAGAACTTGCAGCAGTTTCTCTTGGAGATCAGGTAGAACAGACTGCTATCTGCGATAATGGATGGAGCAAGGTGGAAGCAGAGTCCGATGGAGAGAAAATTATTGGATATATACTGACACAGGCATTGAACAGTGAGAATCAGATCGTATCCGTAGACGAGGAAGATGTAGAAGTAAAATCTGACAGCAGTATTCTTGATTATCCGGGAAAGAAGGATGGAGAAGTCATCGGAGAGGTTCTGGAACTGGATCTGGTGAAACGTACCGGAACAGTGAATGATGTCTGGAGCAGGATTGAATATCAGGATATGGACGGATCCGAAAAAGAAGGATATATCCCAACAGACTGTCTGGATATTTCAGATGGTCAGAGCAAGGACAGTACAGAGACATCTGTATCCATAGATAAGAAAAAAGATGCAGGGACACTTCACAAAAGCAGCGGAAAAGGTGTTTTTGCAGATGCACTGGAGACAGATGAAAGTGTTACTGAACAGAATGGCGTACAGATCGGAACGCCGGTAGCGGCATCCTCAGATGCCAGTCTCAAGGATCTTGGTGTCTTCAAGATCACACACTATTGTCCGTGCAGTATCTGCTGCGGTCCATATGCAAATGGAATTACTTCTACAGGTGTAACAGCAACAACAAACCACACAATCGCAGTAGATCCTTCTCAGATACCATATGGGAGCAAGGTCGTGATCAATGGACAGGTTTATGTGGCAGAGGACTGTGGTGGTGCGATCAAGACAAACTGTATCGATATCTATGTGGCGACACATGCAGAGGGAGAGGCAAAAGGTGTCTATTATACAGATGTTTACCTTCTTCAGTGATATGATATCAAAATCTCCGGCGGAAACAGCGAACACTGTATTCTGCCGGAGATTTTTTGCAGGGAGATTATCTTGCCATAGTATAAATTTTTTCCATGTCTTTCATATTTAACTGTTTAAATATACCGATAGTACGGGTATCTTCGAAACTGCACTTAAAAGCAAGTTCGTGGATCTGCTGATCATCAAGATCGAGTCCGAGTTCATGGAGACTGGTAGGCATCTGGATAGAACGGAAGAAGTTTTCCATTGCTTCAATTCCGGCCAGTGCAGTTTTTTCAAAATCCAGCTCACATGGGATTTCAAATACATTTGTTGCGAACTGTGCAAAACGTTCTGGATTTACATCATATACATATCGCGCCCAACTGCCCCAGATAGCTGCAAGCCCGGCACCGTGGGTGACATCATAGAGACCGCCGAGCTCATGTTCAAGCTGATGACATGACCAGTCACCTCCGCCGGTGCCACATCCGGTCAGACCGTTATGTGAAAGACTTCCGGCCCACATGATTTCCGCACGGGCATTGTAGTTGCCAGGTTCTTTCATGAGAATACGTGCATTATAGATCACCGTCTGCATCAGAGATTCACTTATGCTGTCGGTGATCTCCATTGTTTCGATATTAACGAAATAGCGTTCCATGGTGTGCATGAGAATATCCACACATCCACTTTCTGTCTGATACTGAGGAAGACTGTAAGTCAGTCTTGGGTTCATCAGGGCAAATTTGGGGCGGCAGAGATCACTTCTGGTGCTTCCTCGCTTGAGCCAGCCGTCTTCATTAGTGATCACACAGGAACCGCTCATTTCACTTCCGGAAGCGGCAATAGTAGGAATTGCACCGATTGGAAGACAGGCGGTCGGAGTTTCTGTTTTGAGGAAAAAGTTCCAGACATCTGTCCATGGATTGGCAACACCATAACCGATTGCTTTAGCGGAATCAATGACGCTTCCGCCGCCGACGGCAAGAATGAAATCCACGTTTTCTTTATGGCAGAGATCGATACCCTCGCGTACTTTGGAAAGGCGGGGATTTGGAACGACACCACCCAGAGTGACAAAATCAATACCAGTGTCAGTAAGGCATTTTGTGATCTCGTTAAGAAGCCCGGAAGAGACGGCACTGTGACCGCCGTAGTGGATAAGAACTTTGTGACAGCCTTCTTTTTTGAGGACATCACCGATCTGTAAATGAGAATCTTTACCGAAAATAACCCTTGTAGGGGCAAAATATTCGAAGCTTCGCATAATGATAGTTACTCCTTATATACATTTAATAAATATCAATCCATAGATGCCCGGTAAGAAAAAATTGTACTTTTTTACAATAGCAAGAGATATTCTGATCCTGACATCATAAGATAAATATAACATAATTGTAAAAATAAATACACAAAAATTTCAGTTTTTTCAATGATCAGTCAATGTATGGAAAACATTCTGGACATTTTCTCGCTGGTGTAATATTATAAAATAACAAAAGGGCAGGTGATAATAACAAAATGGAAAATATAGTGATCATCGGCGCAGGACCCGCCGGAATCTCGGCTGCTCTGTATGCAGCGAGAGGAAATATGAGGCCTCTTGTAATTAATAATGGTATAGGAGCACTGGAAAAGGCAGAGAAGATCGAGAATTATTATGGGCTGGAGCAGCCAATTTCAGGAGTGGAACTTTATGAGAGGGGACTTGCTCAGGCAGAAGCCTTAGGTGTCCGCATTATAGAGGCAGAAGTCCTGGGAATCAGTGGTTTTGACACTTTTACGGTAAAGACGACAGCCGGGGATTTTGATACAGTCAGTGTCATTCTGGCAACAGGCGGAAAGAGAAATGCTCCGAAGATTCCGGGACTCAGGGAGTTTGAGGGTAGAGGAGTCAGTTATTGTGCAGTTTGTGATGCCTTCTTTTACAGAGGAAAAGAGGTTGCTGTTGTCGGAAACGGAGATTTTGCACTTCATGAGGCAGAGGAACTTCGGAATGTTACACAGGATGTGACAATTTATACAGATGGAAAGAAACCGGAATTTTCCAGAGAACATCCTATTTCAGTCAATACAATGAAGATCCAGGCAATCGAAGGTGACGACAAGGTTTCAGGGCTTCTGATGCAGAGTGATGCCAGTGTACAGGATGCAGATACACAGGAGAAATCTTTTTATCCGGCAGATGGTATTTTTATAGCACTTGGCACTGCAGGAAGTACGGAGATTGCCAGACAGATGGGCGCAGAGATTACTGATAAGGGTAATATAAAAGCAGATGAGGAGATGGCAACGACAATCCCGGGACTTTTTGCGGCAGGAGACTGTACAGGAGGTCTTCTTCAGGTGTCGAAGGCGGTTTATGAGGGAAGTGTGGCAGCTATCAGTGCCGGAAAATATGTCCGAAGCAGAAAAACTTCATAAAAAACAGGCAAAAAGAAATACTATATCAGAAAGAATACTATATCAGGAGGAAATATTATGGCAAAAACAATTACAGCAGCTAATTTTGAGCAGGAAGTTCTGAAGGCAGAGAAACCGGTATTGTTGGATTTCTGGGCATCATGGTGCGGACCGTGTATGCGTCAGGGGCCAATCGTCGAGGAACTGGCAGAAGAGGGATACTGTGTCGGCAAGATTGATGTTGACCAGGAACCGGGACTGGCACAGCAGTTTCGTGTTATGAACATTCCGACACTTCTGATCTTCAGAAACGGCAAGGAAGCAGAGCGTCTTGTCGGGCTGACTCCAAAAGCGACAATTAAGGAGCTTCTGGATAAATAAGATCCGGAAAGGTTTATAAGATTTATGAAAATATTACTGGCAGCATGTAATGCAAAGTATATTCATTCAAATCTTGCAGTATATGATCTCAGGGCATATGCATCTGCTTATCAGGAGCATATTCTTCTGAGAGAATATACGATCAATCAGACAAAAGACGAGATTTTGAAGGATATTTATTTAAGTGGAGCAGATGTAGTCTGCTTTTCCTGTTATATATGGAATATTTCTTTTGTAAAGGATCTGCTCGGTGATCTTCACAAGATTCTTCCGGAAACCAGGTTCTGGGCAGGCGGTCCGGAGGTTTCTTTTGATGCGGAAGCTTTTCTGAGAAATACTCCACAGATGACAGGGGTCATGATAGGAGAGGGTGAGAAGACATTTCTGGATCTTGTGCGTCATTATGTGGACAGAGAAGGAAAACTTGCAGAAATTCCGGGAATCGTCTATCGTGACGGCGAAGAGATCCGTAATAATGGATGGCGCGAATTGACAGATCTGGGAGAGGTTCCTTTTGTATATGAGCATCTGGAGAACTTTGAAAATAAGATCATTTATTATGAGAGCAGCAGAGGCTGCCCCTTTTCGTGCAGTTACTGCCTTTCCTCTATCGACAAGAAACTCAGATTTCGTGATCTGAAACTTGTAAAGAGGGAACTGCAGTTTTTTCTGGATTACAGAGTTCCACAGGTCAAGTTTGTAGACCGTACTTTCAACTGCCGACATGAGCATGCAATGGAAATCTGGAGATATATTCTTGAGCATGATAATGGAGTGACAAATTTTCATTTTGAAATATCAGCGGATCTTCTCCGTGAGGATGAGATCCAGCTTATGGGCAGGATGCGTCCGGGACTGATTCAGCTTGAAATAGGAGTACAGTCCACAAATACGGACACTATTCATGCAATCCACAGACATATGGATCTGATGACACTGGAAAAGTCTGTTGCAAAAATTCACAGTTTTGGAAATATCCATCAGCATCTGGATTTGATCGCAGGTCTTCCATATGAAGATTATGAGACATTTCATCGCTCTTTTAATGATGTGTACAGAATGAAACCAGATCAGCTTCAGCTGGGATTTCTTAAGGTTCTGAAAGGATCTCTGATGGGACAGGAAGCACAGAAGTATGGAATCATGCACAAAGAAAAAGAACCTTACGAAGTGCTTTCTACGAACTGGCTTTCTTACAGAGAGATCCTGAAACTTAAGACAGTAGAGAGTATGGTGGAGGTTTATTATAACAGCGGACAGTTTCAGAATACACTGGAATACCTGGTGCCGCAGTTTGCAGATGCATTTATATTTTATGAGAAGCTGGGTGCTTTTTATGAAAAGAAGGGTTACGGCGAGGTTTCACACTCCAGAATGCGCCGTTACGAAATCCTGCTGGAATTTCTGAGAGAGGAGACGCAGATCGATGCAGAGATAGCAGCACAGTATATGTTGTATGACCTGTATCTGAGAGAACGTCTCAAAAAAAGACCTTCGTTTGCATCTGATCAGAAACCATATGAGAGTGCGGTGTGGGCTTACAGAAAAGAATACAAGATTTCAAGAACTGCACATATAGAAGTCTTTCCGGATGGTACAGCGGTTCTGTTTGACTACGAAAACAGAAATCCATTGTCCAACAATGCGGAAGCAAAAGCAATTGTACTGAATACGGATGCAGAGATAGAGAGGTGACAAAAATGGGAATGTTCGATCCAAAAAAGAGAAAAATATTTGCGGCTGTGATAGCAGTCGTTCTTGTCCTTGCCATGGTAGTTCCAAGTATTCTCTCAATTCTTTTATGATCGGAGATCAGGGTAAGATTGTGAATGTGTACAGCACAAAATGATCCGCAGATATCATAAACGAGAAACGGAGGCAAAATATATATGAAACTTGGACAGCAGGCGATGGAGGCACTGAAAGCACAAATTGATGGTTCGCTTAAGCTGGGCGATGATCTGGTAGTTGCAGGTGTGATCGGGATCGAAGGAACACAGATTCTCATGAAAAATGAGAGAGAAACACTGCTTCAGTATTTTTCAGACGGATTTCTCTGGAATACTGTCCGCACACTGGAGAAATGCAGGGTATCAGCAGATATGCTGGAGAAAATCAGAAAAGAATCTGATGCCGTCTACAGACTTGGCACCGGCGGTGTCTTAAGTGGTATCTGGAAGATGGCAGAGGCTTCCGGAAACGGACTCCGGGTGGATCTCCGCGCAATACCTGTTCGGCAGGAAACAATAGAAATTTGCGAAAGACTGGATGTAGATCCATATAAGTTGCTGTCGGAGGGAGCTGTTCTTCTGGGATGTGCAGATGGACAAAAAATTGTACAGGAACTTTCGTATCTTCAGGTTCCGGCAGCGGTGATCGGTAAGGCAGTAGCCGGAAATGACAGGCTTTTGTACAGCGGAGAACTTACCCGTTATCTGGAAAGACCATCTCAGGATGAACTCACCAGATTTGTATGGGGGGAAGAGTGGAGAAAGGATAAAAAATGGCAAAATTAAACATTGTACTGCATGAGCCGGAAATACCGGCAAATACAGGAAATATCGGAAGGACCTGTGTGGCGACAGGTACAAAACTTCATCTGATCGAGCCGCTGGGCTTCAGTCTGAATGAAAAAGCGATCAAGCGCGCAGGGATGGATTACTGGAAGGATCTGGATGTAACTACATATCTGGATTATGAGGAATTCCTCAAAAAAAATCCAGGTGCAAAGATTTATTATGCAACAACCAAGGGGCTTCAGACTTATACAGATGTTCAGTATGAAGAGGATTGCTTCATTATGTTTGGAAAAGAGAGTGCCGGAATCCCGGAAGAGATCCTCATGAAAAATAAGGAAAATTGTATCCGTATTCCAATGATCAATGATATTCGTTCGCTGAATCTGAGTAATTCCGTGGCGATTGTCTTATATGAAGCCTTACGCCAGAATCAGTTTGATCATATGCAGCTTCAGGGAGAACTTCATGATCACAAATGGACATAAGTTAAATTAAACGTAAAACATACGCGAAAAGGAGGGTATTTGCATGGAGCTGGAAAGATATCGTATCTACTCAGAAATTGCACGTGGAATTCGAAAACCGTTTCTTGTCTTCAAAAATGCAAATGTATTTATGGCTCACTCAGGTGAGTTTCGTAAAGGTGATGTGGCAGTTGAAGGCGGCATTGTCGTGGGGGTTGGAGAGTATGAGGGAGAAACTGAGATAGATCTGGAGGGAAGGTATCTCTGTCCGGGATTTATCGACAGTCATCTTCATCTGGAATCTACACTGGTAACACCTGGTGAACTGATCAGACAGGCAGCACAGTGCGGTACGACGACTTTTATCGTAGATCCTCATGAATCAGCAAATGTTTCAGGAACAGACGGAATTGATTATATCCTGGAGCAGACGGAGGGCGTGCCGGCAAATGTTTATGTGATGATGCCTTCATGTGTACCGGCTACACATGTGGATGATAATGGATGTATTCTTACAGCAGGAAAGATGAGAGCATATCTGAACCATCCTAGAATTCTTGGCCTTGGTGAGGTTATGGATGCAGTCTCAGTTATTAATGGAAGTGTGGCTATGCATGAAAAACTGTCCGTTTTTAAGGATAGAGTGTGCGACGGCCATGCACCACTTCTTTCATCAAAAGATCTGGCAGCATATGCACTGGCAGGAATTTCAACAGACCATGAATGTGTGACATATGAATATGCGATGGAAGAGTGCAGAAATGGAATGCAGGTACTGATCAGGGAGGGAAGTGCTGCAAAGAATCTGGAAGCAATCGTGAAGGGGATTGTAGAGCATCACACGGATACTTCAGGTTTTTGTTTCTGTACGGATGACAAGCACATTGAAGAAATCCGTAAGGAAGGACATATTGATTTCAATGTCAGAAAGGCAGTGCGGCTTGGCCTGAAACCGGAACAGGCACTTAAAATGGCAACCATTCAGGCTGCCAAATGCTATGGACTGCATCATCTTGGTGCGATCGCACCGGGATATCAGGCAGATTTTGTTGTAATGGACAATCTGAATGAGATGAATATACTGGAGGTATACCATAAAGGCAAAAAAATCATCAAAGATGAGAAAGTTGAGATCCGTCCATGTTCGCCGCAGTTAAAGAATACAGTGCATCTTCTTGGATTCAGGGAATCTGATCTTCGACTTCCATGGCGAGAAGGGAAAGTACATATTCTCAAAATGCTTGAGGGTCAGATTGTTACAGAGGATGTTATGGAAGAAGTTGGTTATGTCGAAGAAAATGGACAGAAACTTTTCAAGGCCGATGAAACTTACCAGAAGA
Source organism: uncultured Blautia sp. (assembly GCA_934402155.1). GTDB lineage: Bacteria > Bacillota > Clostridia > Lachnospirales > Lachnospiraceae > Blautia_A. The sequence goes on from CAKRTP010000062.1 coordinate 8,490, forward strand.
TCGCAGCAGTAGAACGTCACAAAAACACTGGTAAGATCGGTGTGGGAATCGTAAAAGGATTTGGACTCAAAGGCGGTGCGATTGCGTCCAGTGTATCACATGATTCTCACAATCTGATCGTGATCGGAGATAATGATCATGATATGTGTCTGGCAGTACAGGAACTTCTTCGGACACAGGGAGGATATACCCTTATTGAAAACGGAAAGGTGTTCGATACTCTTCCACTTCCTGTCATGGGACTTATGAGTGATGCAGGGTATGAACAGGTAAATGAGAAACTGACCCGAATGATACCAAAAGCACATGAAATGGGAATACCTCAGGGCTTTGACCCGTTTATTACGCTGTCGTTTATGGCACTTCCGGTTATTCCGCAGATCAGGATCACACCAAGAGGCATTTATCTGACTCAGGAGGACAGGATGATCCAGAGTCCATTTGATCGTTAAAAAATTCAGTGACATAATAAAAGGCAAAGTAGAAAATTTCTACTTTGCCTTTTCTAGTGTAAAGATGAATTCACTTCCAACACCTTCTGTGCTGATCACATTGATATGCTGACCGTGAGCGGAGATGATCTCTTTGACGATTGCCAGTCCCAGTCCGGTGCCTTTCTGGTCTTTGCCACGGGAACGGTCAATTTTGTAAAAGCGTTCCCATATTTTGTTCAGACTGGACTTGGGAATTCCAATGCCGTGATCCTTGACCGATACGAATATTTTTCCGTTTTTTTCTGTTGTCTCAATCGTGATCGTGGAATGGTCAGGGCTGAACTTGATCGCATTACTGAGAAGGTTATACAGCACCTGCTGAATCTGTTCCATATCTGCATGAGCATACAGGTTCTTCCCGGACAGAATCAGTTCAAGGAGAATCTGCCGGGTTGTACAGGTTCCTTCAAAAGATGCTGCAGTGCTTTTGATGATCTGGTTGATGTCAAAATCCTGGATATTCAGCATTCGCTTATGGATATCAAGTTCATTGAGCGTCAGAAGTCCACGGGTAAGTTTTTCAAGTCGATCCGCCTCGTAAGAAATGATCTTGAGATATTTTTCCTGCATTTCCACAGGAATTGTGCCATCGATCATAGCTTCCACATAACCCTTGATAGAAGTCAGTGGAGAGCGGAAATCATGAGAAATATTGGAAATGAACTGCCGCTGATATTCTCCGTTGCGATTAAGTTTGTCTGCCATGTAATTCAGATTACTTGCAAGATAGCCAAGTTCATTCTCAGAAGTAACCGGAATCTGATAGGAGAGATTTCCATTGGCAAATTCAGAAGCACCCTTTGTAATATCGTGCAGCGGTTTTCGTATATGAAAACTGTAAAAGAAAAACAGTACAGCTGCCATCAGATATGTGATCACAAACAGGAGCTGGACGATCCAGAGAAGATCGCTGCGGCTCTGATACAGATCGCTCATGAGATAGTGGACTGCTACGTATCCACGGGTATTCAGATGCTCTGTAATTGGTGCAATTGTACTTAAACGGGAATCATGAAAATATCCGTAAAAATCTCCGATCTGATAATAATTACTGCCCCAGGATGCAGGATCAAAACCATCCAGGTCAATGGGATTATCAGGTGAAATATCTTTTCGTGTACTAAGGACGATCTGTCCGTTGCTGTTGATGATCCAGATAATGGTATCGGGATAGTTGGCAGCAAGGGAGAGGTTAGTCCGGACAGATTCCATATTGGCAGAAGTGATATTATGACGTACAAGATCACTTTCTGCGATGCGGTGAGC
>CAKRTP010000063.1 GCA_934402155.1 uncultured Blautia sp.
GGCAAGCGAGATTGCCTGACTGTCATAATCTCCACTCGGTGTACAGGTTCCTGCAATCTGACATCCTGCCTGTGGTGTTGAGTGAACGATCACTGCACTCTTATCCGGACACTGTCCGAGAACGATCCATGTGTGACCGTCATCATAACCGATGTCACCTGGCTGCATCTTCCACTCTGTCTTTGACAGATAGTTCTGATTCACAATCTGTCCCCATTTGAGTGTATTCTGATAATAAGGACCGATCTCTCCGGAAACAACCGTATATCCGCCGCCCTCTCCGGACTGTGAATGCATTACCTGATAGGATGCCCAGCCAACAAAGCCTGAACAATCCAGACCCTTGGCTCTGTTTGCGTCACTTAAATCTCTGTAATTATTGTAATCATAACTGCTGCTCTGGCTGTTGTACCAGGAAACCCAGATTGGGCTTACTCCCTTTCTGGTGGAGTCGTTCCATCCGCCTCCCCATACATACAAAGCCTTACCTACCGGCTGTAACGCTCCGGCAAGATAGTTCTTGATCGTTCTTGCGGATGTCGGTGTAGTCGGAGTAATACCGGAGTCACTGTCATAGGAATCTGTCAGAACTCCGCTGGAATCAAATACATAATACTTCCCGTCCAGCAGAATCGTTCCTGTTGTGATCAGCAGAGTATCCGGATTAAAATAATATTTTTTGCCGTCCACAGTCACCCAGCCGCCGGTAGCCACTCCTGTACGGGTATGGAAATAATATGTATTTCCGCTGACTTTCTTGATGCCCTTGTACATTACCCCGTTACTTAGTGCAAAGTAACGGCGCTCACCCTTACTGTTCTTAAGCCAGCCTGTTGCCATTATATAGGTCTTTGCCCTGAAATAGCGCACATTGCCGTTTGATGCTGTCAGAAATCCGCTCTTTGATGCACCTGTTGTTTTGTCAAAGTAATAACAGTAAGAGCCGATTTTTTTAAGGCCTTTGTACATCACTCCATTTGATGGTGCAAAATACCATTTCTCACCTTTGCTGTTCTTCATCCAGCCGGTTGCCATTTCATAGGTGTCTGATGCAAAATACCTTACATTGCCATTCTTGGCCTTAAGAAATCCACTTTCCGAATAGCCTGTAACAGAGTTAAAATAATAATATTTTCCCTCAACATTCCTGAGACCTCTGTACATCACTCCTGTACGGGAATCAAAATATCTCTTTGGTCCCTTTGAACTCTTCTGCCACCCCCTGTAGAGTTCACCTGTCTTCGTATTCAGAAAATACTTGTTGCTGCCAAGTGTAAGCCATCCCTTAAGCATCTTCCCATTCTTATAATAGTAGGTTTTTCCGTTGATCACACGAAACCCTGTTGTTGCTGCAGCCTGAGCTTCTACGGTTGTTGCCTGTAAAGCAAAGCCTGCGGCAAAAAGCATAAGCCCCAGAAGTATCCCCAAAAGACCAGCCTTCTTACATACCTTCCTCATATAAAATCCTCTTTCCGAAAAATTTATTATTACTTTTTTCGTTACATTTCTTTACAATATTATTACAATACCATGTAGGTATTATATCGCAAGAATTTTAATCCGTCAATATAAAGATGAAGGTCTGTGTGAATATAAAAGAAGCGGGAAAGCCCGCTTCTTTTAATAAATATATTTTATTACAGCAGATGTTTACGAAGTTCTGCTCCGTCTTTTGCGCTTAAGTATGCCGGTGCAACGTCAAATACAGTTTTGCATCCCTTCTGTCCTTCCTGGCTCATTCGGTATGCAGCTCTCGCATATGCGGCAATCACAGAAGAAGTAAATTCCGGATTGGAATCCAGCTTCAGACTGTACTCAATCACATGGCTGTTCTCATCATTCCATCCTGTTTTGCCGGAACGGATAACAAATCCACCATGTGGAATGCCACTGTGATCACGCTTCAGTTCTTCTTCTGAAATAAAATGTACTGTTGTGTCATAATCTGCAAAATAGTTCGGCATAGTTTTGATCTCATTCTCAATACGCGCAAGATCTGCACCTTCCTCTGCCACTACGAAACACTCTCTTGTATGTTTCTGTCTTGTTGTGAGTTCCGGATTCTCTCCGTTTCTCACAGCTTCCAGTGCTGACTCTACCGGAATCGTATACTGTTTGCCATCTTTGACACCGTCAATCCTGCGGATTGCATCAGAATGTCCCTGACTCACGCCTCTTCCCCAGAATGTATAATCTTTACCATCGGTAAGGATCGCATTTGCATACAGTCTGTTCAGAGAAAACATTCCCGGATCCCAGCCTACGGAAATAATTCCTACATGTCCACTCTCAGAAGCCGCTTTGTCCACATTTGCAAAATGTTCCGGAATCTTTGCGTGGGTATCAAAGCTGTCTACAACATTAAACCACTGTGCAAATTTCGGTGTCTGCTCCGGAAGATCTGTTGCGCTTCCTCCGCAGAGGATCAGGACATCTATCTCATCTTTCATTTTTTCTGCTTCATCTACATGATAAACTCTGGCTGTATCTGTGAGGATGTTTACTGTTGCAGGATCACGACGTGTAAAAACTGCTGCAAGTTCAAGATCCGGATTGTGCTTGATCGCACACTCTACGCCTCTTCCAAGATTACCATAACCTAAAATTCCAATACGAATACTCATTTTAAGATTTCCTCCTGCACTTTATTACGATAATACAATACTATGATAATATCACCTTTATCAAATGTCAATCTTTTTATCAGCAGCAGAACACACCGCCGCCCGGACAGCATAAGCCGCAAAGCATATTTGCAAGACAGAGTTTCATGCAGTAATCACTTCCATCCATCGGCATTCCGCCAAAAGGATTCTGCTGTTCCTGATACCAGGTTCCACCGCCTTCCATTCTCTGCAGCAGCATTCGATACTGCATATTATCCGGTTCCATATTGACTGCCGTGCGAATATCATTGAGTGCATTGACATTATTTCCCAGACCCATATTTGCCATTGCTGAAAGGTAATACCACTCACCATTTCTCTGTTTCAAAGAGGACAGTACATTCATTGCCTCCTGAAAATGACGGCTCTGGATATAATTGGCTGCTGCCTGCCTGCGGATTGCTTCCTCATCCTGATATCCACCAGTCTTACGCCCTGAGAAGCCGCCATAATAGCCGCCTCCTGTATTGCCATAGGAAGAACCATACTCTTTTTCTTTCATGATCTGCTCATAAGCCTGCTGGACTTCCTTAAACTTCTCTTCTGCCTGTTCTTTATTCGGATTATTAATATTTGCATCCGGATGGTATTTCCTGCTCAGCCTCCGATATGCTTTTTTTATCTCTTCATCAGATGCATCCCTGGAAACACCAAGGACACTGTATGGATCAAACATGTTCTTTCTCCTGCTCTTTCTTCCTTTTGCCGGACACCGCTTCAAATCTGCACCAGACTCCGGAATACAGAATATTCCTCAATATGTCAGTGTACATAACAATAGGAAGCTTCTCAAATTCCCTGCAGACTTCTGCCATCATCATGATCATCATCTGCCGTGCCTGTTCATCAAACCCTTCCATTATATAACTTTCAGAAAAAGGATTGTAATTTCCTTTTTTGATGTCATCTTCCACATCATCATAAGCATCCATCAGATAAATAAATTTACCCAGGAAAAATCCCATTCTGCGAAGTGTCGGCTCCCACAAATCTTCCCGATATGCAAAAATCTCTTCCATGATCTTTCCGAAACATCCTGAAACGCGATCGATATCCTTTTCTCCGGCCTTTTCCATCTCGGACAGGCTGTTCAGAAGAGATACTATCGTATCTGCTTTTCTGCGCCATCGGGCTTCTGCTGTTTTTTCTTTTCCTCTGAGAATATTTCCATACAGAAGACTCAGAAGTTTTTTTTCATCCTTCCAGTCATCCCTGCACTTATAGTATGCAAGAAAAACATTCATATCTGCCGCATATTCTGTAATAAGATTTTTGCGGACAGGCTGTTTTTGTACAGGATGGATAATGCACCTCGTTGTTCCCTTCTTCGTCGGCGGCTCATAAAGTCCGCTCAGGAGAAGAATTACAAAAGTCATATCATACGTCAGTGAAATCTGTCCTGCAACTCCATAGCGTTCTCGCAGTTCCCGGCAAAGTCCACAGTAAAAAGAACGATACAGGTCAAAATCTTTAAACTTGATTTCAGGCTTGTTCATTACTACATAACCAAACATAAATCCTCCGGTCATATACTGCCTTCAACAGGCATTCAGCTTTTTTTGACAAATTTTGTGTGGCATTTCGGACAGTCGATTTCGATCTTGCCCTTACCTCTCGGTATACGAATCTTCTGTTTACAGTTTGGACAGGAATAAATATGATATTCCTTTCTTTGCTGCAGGATGTTTTTTTCACGCTGAAACCTCTGTCTTATCCCTGAAGTGACCGACAGGTATTTCTGGTTTTCGGCATAGCGTTTCTGTATGTCTCTGGAAAGCATTCTGTAATAAGTATAAAGAATTGCAAGCAGACCAAGTGTGTCAAATGCTGCCCCAACCCGATTTCGAATAAACATCGACAAAATGATCGATACAATTGCCAGTCCCATTGTAAACCTTGCAAACGCATCTACTCCATAACGACCTTCCATAAATTTTATAAACTTTTCCTTCATGCAAGTCCTTCTTTCTTTAATGATGTCAATAATAATTATGTACTGATCCTGATTTATTTATCGTCACAGACCTGGAAGATGTAGAATTTCAGATAATATGACTCGTCTGATGACCACAGGATCGGATGATCCGGTGCCTGTGTTCTGTATTCTACCTGACGCAGTCTCTTATGGGCGCTTCGTGCTGCCTGGCCGATCGTTTTTGTAAAAAGCTCATAATCCATAAAATGAGAACAGGAACAGGTTGCCAGAAATCCTCCGTCCTTAACAAGTTTCATTCCTCGAAGATTGATTTCTCTGTATCCCTTGACTGCATTCCTGATCGAACTGCGTGACTTGGTAAATGCCGGAGGATCAAGAATCACGACATCGTATTTCTCCCCGGCTTCTGCCAGATTCGGAAGCAGCTCAAATACATCTTCGCAAATAAATCTGACTCTGTCTTCCAGACCATTTAACTTTGCATTTTTCTGTGCCTGGCGGACTGCCAATTCTGACGCATCCACACCGGTAACTTCTCCGGCTCCGGCAATTCCTGCATTCAGTGCAAAAGAACCTGTATGCGTAAAACAATCCAGAACTTTTGCGCCCTTGCAAAGTTTCTGAATCGCAAGACGGTTGTATTTCTGATCCAGGAAAAATCCTGTCTTCTGTCCGTCTTTCACATCAACCTGATATCTGACCCCATTCTCAACGATCTCAACCAATGTAGGAAATTCCGGTCCGATAAATCCCTTGTGAAGTTCCATGCCTTCCTGTTTGCGGACTTTGGCATCACTTCTCTCATAAACTCCACGGATTTTGATTCCATCCTCTGCAAGCACTTCCTTAATGAGTTCCAGTATCATTTCTTTCCAGCGGTCAATCCCCAGTGCCAGAGACTGCACAACAAGAATATCCTCAAATTTGTCAACTGTAAGACCCGGGAAGAAATCTGCTTCACCAAAGATCAGACGACAACTTGAAGTATCGGTTACCTTTTTTCTGTATTCCCATGCATCTCTCACTCTTTTCTCAAAAAATGCCTCATCAATACGCTGATTCTCATCTCTTGTAAGAAGACGTACTGTGATCTTGGAATTCGTGTTGATAAATCCTCTTCCCAGCGGATATCCGTCAAAATCATGTACCAGAACGATATCACCATTGACAAAACTTCCCATAATACTGGAAATCTCATTATCAAATACCCACATTCCACCGGATTTGAGAAGACGTCCTTCTCCTTTTTTCAGTGTGACCACTGCAAGACTCATATTATTTCCCCTTTCGGCTGTAGTTCCCTTTATTTTAGCACAGATGTTTTTATAATTCCAGTTTTTCACCTCTACAAGAAAAAAGAAAAGCCACAGCTTCTCTGAATACTCAGAAAAGCTGCGGCTTTTGCATTACTGATCAATATTCTTCACTGTAGGATTCGTCATAGGATGTTTCATCATAGGATGCTTCATCCGCTGATTCATCATAAGAATTATCATCGATGTTTTCTCCATAAAGCTGTTCGAAGAACTTCATAGTGTCATCATACAGGCTCTGTCTTGCCTCTGTCGGCTGAGCTGCAAGAATATCATCTGCCTCCGGCTCTGTCTCAATACTGAATATCTTCTTCATATCGCTGTTGATCATATTGAGCTGATCAGACATATAAATATCTGTCTCAGCTGGAACATAAGACATTCCGCCATCTTTGAGAACTTTCAGATATGCTTCAAGAACTTTCTTTGTCAGTTTTGAAGCTGTATCTGAATCCAGTGTAACTGCCGGCTGAACTGCATCTGGCATGACTGCCTGAAGCACTGCGAGATCACCCTCATATTCTCCCTTGCAGAACTGCTGTGCCTGCTCAAACTGTGCCTTTGATGCATCATCGAGAGAATCTGTATTTAATGTATCCTCTGCTGAGGCGTCTGCTCCTCCCTGTTCTGTCGAATCCGTCTCAGAACCATCTGCTGAATCAGTTTCTTCCGGATTCTTTGCGAGTTCTCCGGAACCGTCCTGTGTGCCATCCTCTGTTGCATCCGGAATACCCGTATTGTCACCGGAATCTTCAGAACCTGTATTTTCGCTGCCTTCTGAACCATTCATTCCTGTTTCGTCTGCCATGCTGGAATCCTGTGTATAAGATTCCTTGATATCCTCACCAAGAACATCTGTATCTACATCTTCTGTGATATCCTCTCCATCACCGGCATCCTCATCCACCAGGTCATCCTCGGAATCAGAGGAACTGTCCTCTCCTGAATTCTTATCCAGATTCTGCTGAATGTTCTCAAGAGTCTGCTTCATCTCCTGGATATCATAATTCTGCTGTACAATTTCCTGAAGAAGTGCAGTGATCGTATTTAACTCATCAGAACTCAGAGTTACATTATTCTGAATCGCGATATTGTTTACGATATTGTAAATCTCGTCTGCATTCTGTACATTGTCGCCGATGATCTGAAGTTTCGCCTGATTGATAATGTTGGTCGCATTGTCATTACCTACCTGCTGTGCGACATCTCCGGTGACCACAACCTCCTTGGTTGCCAGATCTTTCTTGGTGGAATCAAGTTCCTTACCGCTGGCTGACTCATAAGCCATCATAACACCTGTAAGGGCTCCTGTTCCGGATACTTCGTAAGGGCATGCAGCAACAGCTTCACAGTTGGAAACTCCTGCTGTGGAAAGTGCATTTGCAAGCATATTGCAGGTTACATAGTTGAGATTGGCTGTACGAACCTTGATTCCGCCAGACTGTGTCGGTTTTACATAGGCACAGCTTAAAGTTCTCGTACCGATCTGTGCACTTGAAATATATTTGCCGAGATAATTGCGCTCATCCTGATTATTGACTGTAATGATCTGAACCTGGCTTGCATCTGCCTTGAAATATCTCATCATAGTATCCTTCTGCTCATCTGTCAGATCCGCGCCCAGTGTCACTACCCTGGATGCATCTGCCATTACCGGCATCGGATTGCTGACTGCCAGACACATACTGCACAGTGCTGCTACGATCAAACTTCTTTTCTTCATCTTCTCTTCCTCCATGATCGATATAATCTGACAGTTATCGCTTTATAACTGTCTTCGCATTGTTTTTATTCTGATGTTTTCATTATAACACAGCATTATGCAGAATTGTATTTTTTATTTTATTGCAGCTGCCGATCATAAAGCCTTATGATACAACGCTACAATGTCCTGTTTTCGCGAAGCTCTCGGATTGACTGCAATATTGCCACTCTTCATGGCATCATCTGCCATAGCATCGATCCTGCTTTCGATTTCTTCGTCAGAAACTTCTTTTCCTTTTGCTGCCTGGCGGATAGCTGTTGCCATATCTTGTGGAATCCCGATATCTTCATTCAGTTCACGAATCGCATCCACCAACATCAGAGATTCGAACTCATCTTCAAATGCCGGAATCGGGCTGATATAATTATAGATAGTCAGATATCTTCCATGATCTGCAAGTGCATTGTACTCTGCTATCACCGGAAGAAGAACTGCATTTGCAACACCGTGCGGCACATCAAAAAACGCACTCACCGGATGACTCATCGCATGCACATTTCCAAGTCTTGCAAATGAAAAAGCAATTCCTGCAAAAAGCGAACCTGTCAGCATTGCTTCTGCTGCTTCCAAATCTGTGCGTCTTGCAACAAATCTGCGGATATTTTTGCCAATCAGTTCCATCGCCTTCTCAGCCATGGCATCCGAAAACGGAGATGCCGCGGTAGAAACATAAGCCTCCTCTGCATGGATAAAGGCATCGATTCCGCATGCTGCTGCCACAGAGGCCGGTGCAGAAGTCAGAAGTTCCGGATCCAGGATTGCATAAGCCGGCAGAAGTTCATAGCTGAATACCGTCAGTTTGTAGTCTCTGCTATGATCTGTAATGACGGAAAAAGCAGTTACTTCTGAACCAGTTCCGGCAGTTGTCGGAACCGCAATCAGTGGAACAATTTTGCCTGGAACCTTATGTGCTCCTTCATATTCTGTGATGCTGCCGCCGAACTTTGCGGTCACGCCCACTGCCTTGGCGACATCCATCGGAGATCCTCCTCCAAGTGCCACAATGAAATCTGCCCCTGCTTCTTTGAATGCGGCAGTGGCTTTTTCCACTGTTGTAACAGACGGATTTGCCTCCACGTCTGTAAAGATATCCACTTTCATACCAGCCTCTTTCAGATAATCTGCCGCCCTGTCCACAATTCCCATCCTGCGAAGTGTGGGACCTGAGATCAGCATGGCATGGGAACCGCCTAATTTCTTTGCACACTCAGGAAGTTTTGCCATTGTTCCTGCTCCAACCATAATATTCTGCGGGATAAAAAATTCAAATGAATTCATAACTTAATCTTCCTCTTTTCCTAAATAGTAATCCTCAGGCAGTCATTCTGGAAAGGACACGGTCGATAGCCGCATCAATAACCAGATCAAGTTCTTTGTCATCAGCCTCAGGCATAAGAGATGCCGCGTCTTCATCAGAAATAATCTCAATAAGGCTGCCGAATTTTTCTTTATATTTCAATTTGCAGACTGCAAAAAATACAACTCCAAGCAGGCTCCATGCACCTACCATCATCCACTCCTGCATTACCAGTGTACCACCAGATCCAGGAATGCAATATACCAGGACCATACATCCTGAAAGGATAACTGCCATCGTTCCTACAAATTTATACGCCGGTACCCTATACGGTCTTGGCATATCCGGCTCTTTTTTGCGAAGGATCAGAAAAGAAACAGAAACCATACAATATGCAAGACAGCAGCCAAAGTTACCTGCATCACAGATCCATACCATCATGACACGCCCTGCAAACGGAGCGATCATGGTAAGAATGCCTATCAGGATCAGTGCGTTGACCGGTGTTTTGTGCTTTGGATGAAGTTTTGCAAACACCTTAGGGATCATGTAAGACTCAGCCATGGAATACAGTGCACGGGAACCACCGATCATAAAGGAGTTCCATGAGGTAACGATACCACACATACCGCCTACAATAATAACCTTTGCCATCACGGAAGTTCCAAAGGCTTTTGCCATCGCATCTGCTGTCACCAGTCCTGTTGTGCTCTGAGAAAGTGCAATCTCTGCAGGATTCAGAATATATCCGACAGAAAGGATAACAAAGGAATAAAAAACAACTGCCAGAACTACAGATAAGATCATCATCTTGCCGATCTTTTTGAGCGGCACATTGATTTCCTCTGCTGCCTGTGGAATAACGTCAAAACCAATAAAGAAAAATGGTGTGATAACGGCAACTTTGAGGACATTTTTTGCCATAGTTCCTGTTGTCTCACCTATGAACATCTGTCCCTGAAGGTTATCCATACTGCCATTAATTACCGATGCCACGATCAGAAGGATTCCCGCACCACCAATGATACAAGTCAGAACTGTCTGGAGAACAGCTGCTGTTTTTGCTCCTATAATATTGATCAG
>CAKRTP010000064.1 GCA_934402155.1 uncultured Blautia sp.
ACGTTGCTTCTCGCATAAAACAGAATTCCGAGAAATGTGGAAAAGCTGAATAAAAACAAAGTCACTGCAATAAAAATAACACCGAATTTCCCCAGATGATGCTCCATCGCAGTCTGAAGAAGATCCATTCCAGAAAGCCCTGCTACCTTTTCTTCGGGAGCCAGAAGCATGATCATTGCTGTGCAGCTGCAGATTACGATCGTATCCACAAACACTCCCAGAGCCTGTACCAGACCAGCCTTGACCGGCTGGTCACATTCCGCTGCTGCTGCCGCACATGGTGCTGATCCGGAACCTGCTTCATTTGAAAACAGACCTCTCTTGACTCCGTTCATCAGTACTGCTCCAAACCCGCCGGCCGCTGCCTGACGAAGCCCAAATGCCTCCTGAAAAATCCTTCCGAAAACTCCCGGCAGGCTCCTGATATTCAGTACAATGATCAGTATCGTGATCGCGAAGTAGCACACTGCCATCACAGGCACGATCATATCCAGAACCTTCACGGTTGCATTCTTTCGAAGCACGATCACTGCTGCAACTGCAACAAGCACGATCGTAGTATAAAGCGGCGGGATCGAAAATGCATTTTTAAAAGAAGAAACAACCGAGTTGCTGATCACCTGACTGATTCCACACCAGCAGATCAGACCTGAAACTGCAAACAACACAGAAATAACGACTTTTTTTCTCTTTTTATGCTGTTTTTCCTCTATGTATGCATGAATATAATATGCCGGACCACCTCTGTACCCTCCGTACAGCGGATCCTTTTCTTTATAGAGCTGTGCCAGTGTTGCCTCTACAAAAGCTGTGGAAGAACCGATCAGTGCAGTCACCCACATCCAGAAAACAGCCCCGGCTCCACCCGCTGAGATTGCTGCAACCACACCGACCAGATTTCCCATTCCAACACGCGTCGCTGTTGATACGATCAGTGTCTGAAATGATGACAGACTGTTTTTGTCCTTTTTCTTTTCGACCAGTGCACCTGCCATATCCGGGAACAGACGTATCGGTAAGAAACGTGTCCGGATCGTAAAATAAATTCCTGCTGGGATCAGCAGAATGATCAGAAGTGAGATTCCGATCGAACTGCCTCCCGGCAACGGGATCTGCACCAGATCTCCCCACAGAAAGCTGTATATTTTTTCAATCAATGTAACAATCATAGCTTTAAACCCTCTTCCATTTTTATGCCTGAAAAAATTGCTCAGGCAGATACTATCTCAGTATAGCTCATACCCACCTGTAAGCACAAGCACTTTTGGGGTTTAAAGTCAAAAATTATTCATCCTGCCAGATACTTCGAATCATCCTTTTTTCTCAAAATGCTGATAGTCAACCGGACTGCCCCATAAGCCACCCCAGCTGAAACCATATTTTGTAAAAATATTATAGCAGGTATCTCCCTGTACGATCACATGCGGATCTCCACAGGACCGGTCAATATAGGAGTTGGCATTCTCATGACTCCATCTTGCCTGGCCATTTGAATCATACCATACATACGGATTCTGCTGAGGATTCAGATCGATTGCGCGCCCATAGGCATGATTTGACAGATTTGCACCGCCAGTCGCCATTCTGTAGCAGAATGCAGAAGTATTATTATGATCGATAGAATTTGAATCCGATGAATCTCCGTCACCTGTCCAGAAATCATCGACCAGCTGCATGGACTGGATCTCGTACTCTGCATCATAAAGTTCTTTAAAGATATTGATCACATCATCTGCGATCGCCGCATTGACAATGAGTTCTCCGACCTGCACGTTATGCTCAAAATTATAATGAACAAGTTTTATATAACGAAGATCCGACAGCCCGATATTATCATTTGCATAATAGGATTTTCCATTGATCCTGTTATAGACAGCATCTCCCTCTGTGATCTCATATGCCCTGAAATACTGATCTTTATTTGCTGCCACTGCCGAGGCATCCACTGTTTCCCCTACTTCCAGCATCTCAAGTGAAACTTCTGCCTGACCTGCCGGTGGATGGATCATGGCATTCTGCTCCAGACTCTCAGTCGGAGTTTCTGCCTGCGGCTTTTGTACTGTCTGCGGCGTAACACTTTCAGCAGCTTCTGTTGTTTCCAGTTCCGCTTTTTTTTCGGCGATCTCTTTTTCGAGAGTCTCTCTCTGCGTCTGCAGTTCTGCCAGCTTCTGTTCAGCCTCCTCTACCTGCTGTTCCACTGTCAGCTTTTTCTGGCTCAGCTTTTTGTTCATGTCATAACTGAGATAGCAGAGAACTCCCATCAGACAGATTCCCACAAATAATACAATACACAGTATCACAATCAGAATCGTTATCGTTTTGTTTTCTTTCTTATTCTCCATGCTGCCCCCTGTTTATGATTCTGCATACAAAAAGATCTCGGTAATACAGGTATCCTGCCAGCTTGTTCCTGCATATATATCATCGATCGTTATACTCATACAGTTTACACTTTCGGCAGGGCTTATCTCTACCCACTGTATTTCCCGCACATCATTAAAAGTAACCTGCTCTGAATAGTTTCCAAAAGTGATCGTGAGAGTCCTTGGCTTTGCATTTCCGAAATAATATTTGTCATTTTTCCAGTTGCCCATCTTGAAGCCCATATACTTTACTTTCTGATAATTATTGTCTCCGAAATTGAAATCAACTCTTTCACCGATTCCATATCCGTCCACACCTTCCTGCCAGGTTGTATCATCACGGCCATCAAACAGCATCATTGCTGAATTGTTTGTACTCTGCTGAGAGATCGTTGATGTTGCATTTGCAGTGAAAACCTGTATCGGCTGATAATTTCCGCTGCTCCAGTCAGGCTCTGATGACATAAGACTTACTTTTTCTTTTGCCGGAGGCGGCTCCGGTTCAGCCCGGGATTCTGTTTCTGCTCCATCTTCTGAGGAAGCTTTCTGAGTACTGTCCTCGACATTTTCCCAGCCTTCAAATCCTGCGTCATCTTCTTCCGCATCCTCTGCCGCTTCCGGATCGGATGAAACCTCATCCGTATCATCGCTCTCTTTTGCGGCTTCCGTTTCTTCCGGTTCTTCCGAAACTTCCGGCTGAGTATCGTCATCATCCTTCTTACCTTCAGTTATGTCAAGGATTGATTTTCCGCCTTTTTTGCTGCCATCTGATGACTGCCTGGACGATGACTCAGGTTCATCCCAGCTTATCTTTATGAACATACCACCCTGTTTGACCACAACACCGACCACCAGGACGATCAGTCCCACAAGCACTGCTGCCAGGATTTTTCGTTTACTTGCCGGAGATTTCTTTTCCGGCTGACTCCCTCTAGGGCGAGATTCTTTACTGTCATGCTGATATTGTTTTGCGCTCACTTCTTTTCTGGAATACAGATCAGAATACAGTTCTCCCATATTCTGATATCTGTTCTGTATCTGAAGTGACATTCCCCTCCGTATAACATCCTCTATATAAGACGGTGCCTGAATTCCCAGTTCGGCAAAGGAACTCATCGGATCATTTTCATATCTGTCCATTGCACTGGGCGGAACTTTCCCGGTGATCATCCTGTACAGAGTCGCACAGATTCCATAGACATCCGTCCACGGTCCCTGATTTCCTCTGGTCTGATACTGTTCCGGCGGAGCATATCCATGCTTCAGCATGATCGTAAAAGTCTGATTCTGATCTCTTGTAAGTGCTCTTGCGGAGCCGAAATCAATCAGCTTTACCTTGCCTTCCTTTGTGATCATAATGTTATCCGGACTGATATCTCTATGGATCATCCCTGCCTCATGCACCTTCTGCAATGCCTCTATGATCGGTCTTACATACTCCAGTGCCTGTTCCGCCGGGATCTTTCCTCCATGTTCTTTCAGGTATTCTTTAACAGTCACTCCATCCAGATATTCCATGACCATATATGCCGTAGAATTTTCAAAGAAAAAGTCTCTTACCGTCACAATTCCTTCCAGACTGTCAAATTTTGAGACTCCCTGTGCCTCTTCTACAAATTTTCGAAGGCCATCATCATATATATCTCCTTTTTCGCCTGTAAGCGGAGACACACTGGTTCGTGTAACACCTGTTGTCTCACGGCTTACAAGTCCCAGCGGGAAATATTCCTTTATCGCCACCCGGCTCTGGAGATTCAGATCTATTCCGATATAAGTGATGCCAAATCCGCCTTCACCCAGTACTTTTCCCAGCATATATCTGCCATTTAAAATATGTACCAGGGGCAGCCAGCGTGTCTCATGTTCATATTCTTCTGCATCAAATCCGCAGTATGGACATTTTCCCTCTGCCGTCGGCTTCTCCCTCATACATCCCAGACATATTCTGTCAATGTCTATCATTTCTTCTTCCTTTCCCCGTAACTGATACTTTTTGGTATACGTCTCTTTTCTCTGTTACCAGGTAAATTCCTCACCGCAGAATGGTACAAATACAAGAGTTGTATCTCCTATTGAAATACGATCCCTGGCTTTTAACTGTGTAGTGCTCAGAACCACACTGTCATTTACATAAAACAGCTCATGAGACTCTCCCGGCTGGGCAAAAAAGATTCTTTCTCTTGGCTCATAAACAATGATCGCATGACGATTTCTTGATACGGAAAGATCATTTCTCAGACATACATCCATGTCTGCATTACGTCCGACAAAGTTTTTGCCATGGCAAAGATTAAAACTCTGACCCTTGTGTTTTCCTTCGGTACATACCAGCCATCCTACAACCGGTCTGAAATCTGACTGTATCGGAGCAGTATTGTTTGCATCATGTTCCGTATTTGGATTTGCCTGATTGTCCATATCCTTGAACCAGATCGGAATGGTCTTTTCATCATCATTCGGTTCCCAGCCAGATCCTGTTTTGCGAGGATCTGCATCCAGCGGACGCGTAATATCCTCACCATTTGAAAAATTTCCTGGCATTCCGCCGATCGGAGGTTTTATCAGTCTGACACCATCTGATGTCTCTGAAAAACTGTTTTTATTTAATGGCTCAAAAGCTTCTGCCTCCATGTCAGATGCATATCCCATTGTCACGGAATCATCGTCCGGTGCATTTACTGCATTCCCGGAACAGTGCGGGCATGCAGCAAATTTCTCAGCATCATAAAAATGTCCATTTATACATTTTGTAAGTTTCATATTTTTATTCCTCCATTCATACCTTCTTTAATTTAACATAAATGAGTTTGTTCCATTTCCGAGAGTCAGCTTTGTTCCTACCGGACATTTGACCCTTACTTCTTTTTTCAGCTGCATGGAATCATTCATGATCGTTCCATAAGTGGAATAGTCTGTAACATAGTAGTACGCTTCTGTCTGAGACATCAGCATATACTGGATCACACAATGCACACGGCTGATATCCTGCTCTCCGAAAACAAGCTGGCACATATTCTGGTTTCTTCCAAGAGTTATTTCTTCTCCGGCTTTTATCTCGATCACCGCTCCCTCATATTCACCGGAAATAAAGCTCAGTCTGCCTGTCTGATTTACTTTTATGGTAGGTTTGTCTTCTGGTATTAACGGAACCGGCGGCTCAGAAGATATCCTTCCGCCTTCCATCTCCACATTATACGCATGACAGATCCTGTTTACATTACAGATAAACAGATAAAGTGCTATCCAAGGTCCTACGCCAAACAACAGGCTGCCAAACAGCATCCATAATATGTATGTACTTCCTTTTTCGTCAATTTTGACACCATATTCCTCCCCGACATTTTTGAGTCGATTTCCCTGTTTATAAAACCACACCCACATATATATCGAGAGTGTCACCAGAGAAAGCAATGCACGGATCAGAAAATGCGGTGATCTATTGCTGTCATCTTTCTCCTTATACCCGCATGCGATATTCATGTCATTTATCATGGTCCATTCCAGATAAATATCATAAATCCCCAGTGTCAGAACACCAAAAATAATGTACTTCCACATTCTCCTCTGATCATTTAATCTTATCATTTTCATACCTCCTTCTGTTTTTTAAATATTTTTCTCCAAAAACCTGATGCCTGTGCAGTTTCCTCGTCATCCCACCAGCCTCTTTGCAGCCGCCGTATCAGCCTTTTTGCCTGTACCTGGTCGGAAACCGAGTAATCTCCCGGCCCCAGATTTGTAAGAACAAGTTTCCCATCTGCTATTTTCAGATGTGTCAGGTCAAATATGCCTGCATTCCCACCTTTTTGTTCTGTCTTTTGAAGCAGCTCCTGTATTCCCCTCCTGATAAACTCAGATATTTCTTCACCTGGAGGATTTTCCCTCTCTGTGAGCTCCTGAAGAGTTTTTCCCGGCCTGTACTCACAGACATAATATCCGCAGTTCTTTTGCTGCGGTGGTACGATTCTGTAAATTTCGGGATGCCATTCTTCAGCTTCGCCCAGCCGCTCCATAAACCTGCAGCAGTTCCATCCTGCTTCCTCTGCCGGAAGCTTATGGATGCACACCACATTTTCTCTCTCCGTACTCCAGTAAAGTCCATCCGGAAACGGGCCTCTGGTGTCAAAAACCTTCACCAGTTCATAAGCTTCCCTGAACTCCCGCGGAAATTTCCAGTCCTGTCCGAAAATCCATTCCTCCGGACATCCGCAAAAATCGCATTCCTTATGTTCTTCTCTGTATTCTTCTCCGCATATTCTGCAAATTTTCATACTTTTACCACTCGATCCGGAATTTAATATTGCCGGCAACAATCTCATCATATGGTTCCAGTTTATACCTTCCTCTGATGACCACACCATTTACTCGAGTTCCGTTTCTCGTTTCCAGATCTGTCACATACAGATTGTTTTGTTCCATCTCAAGTGCAAAATGCTGTCTCGACATCATCGGATCATCACAGCAGATATCACACTGTTCCATTCTTCCTACAATAGCACTTCCGTCCAGTCTGAAATCCAGTTTCTTTGGTTCTGATGCCCCGTTACTCATCCATATTACCAGGTTTGTCTTCGGATGATTCTCATTCTTTCCTGCGATCACATGAATATGTTCTTTGACATCTGACTCATCGATCACTTCTCCGTTGATAATAGTAAGCCCCTTTTTCTTGCGGTACTGTCTTATTACCACAACAATAAAGATGATCACAATAACTGTAAGCGGTATCGGCCACCATTTCAGGATCTTGTCCAGTATGGATTCTTTTGGTTCATCTTCATTCTCTGTGATCTCCAGTAACTGTTCCGGATTTTCCAGTGCATTCTTTTCATTGGAACAGTCTGTGATATTGTCTATGTCAAGATAATATTCTCCGTTATACAGATCCTGGTCAAAGATCAGACGATAACTGTTCCCGGCTTTTTTATCCGCCACAACCTGATTAAGAGGAATCACCTTGTCATCTTTCCTGAGAACATAGTTGCCTGATGTCTCTGCATTTCTGACAGACTCAGAATATGTGATTGTCAGTTCATTTGCCTGTTCTCCTGTTTTTATATCTGCGATCGGCGCAATATTGTCCGGCTGTCCTCTGGATACCATAACAGAATAGGTATCTTTATTATTTGCACTGTCATTGAAATAAAGAACAAACTCCTCTGTTTTATTGCTTATCTCATTTGTAGCTGCCTGAAAAACTGCTCTGTAGCTGCTTAAAACTGACTGCTGGATATTTTCAAGTGCTTCATATACCGATGTCTGTTCCGACTGTGCTGTCCAGGGCAGACCTCCTGTATTTCTTGCCAGCGCGGAAAATTTACCCTGATAGTCGCTGATCGCTTCCTTTGTGTCGCCCTCATTGTTTTCTACTGCCACAGAATACACCGGGATTCCGTTTGCCATGAGATCTTTTTCGACATTATCCATATTTCTGGTGTTGTCTGAGCAGTCTTTTCCATCAGAGATGATCACTACGATACGTCTCATCTGTGACTGGGAATCTGCATTGTTGATCATGTCTGTCACATTCGAGACTGCATCAAAAAACATGGTATTCTGATCTTTGTTTGCCAGCTGACTTATCACATTCTGCGCATCCTCACGGCTCTGGTTTCCATCCAGCCTTACTGCTGTCTGATCACCAAATGTCATCAGGACTATTCTGTCCTGCTCACGGATGCTCTGCACAAAATTCGAAAGCGACGCTTTAATATCCTCAAATCTGGTACTGCGGATAGATGCTGATATATCCAGCAGTACATAATATTCTACTGCCTCACCACTTTGGGCAAACACCGAATCTTCAGTCAGTGTAAGTTCTGCTCCCTCGAGATATGCCGAGGGTGTCTGTTCCTGTGATGTACTTCTGTAATATGCGGTCACATCCGGCATATTTACGGACACCTGCTCTATCTGATGATCTGAATCAGCAGACACAACAGATGCCAGGCTCAGTACACCAATCACCATACTTCCTGTGATCATTTTTAATTTTCTTTTCAGTTCCATACATGTCCTTCCCTGCAAAACGGAATAAACTCAAATTCACTTTTGCCGATCCTGACAGAATCTCCTGTTTCCAGTTTCTGTGGACCGCTCAGCATTTTTCCGTTCACATATGTAATTGCCCCGCTTCCCGGGATGATAAAAAAGGTATTGCTTTTTCCATCATATACTACTGCACAGTGTTTTTCATAAGCAATCTCTGCATCAGCATCCATCCAGATATCACTGTTATGACTTCTTCCGATCCAGTTATTGCCATGTTTGATCCGATAATCTCTTCCTCTGTTTGTCCCTTCTACGCATACAAGCCATCCTGTTATCAGATCATTCCCCTGATGCTGATTCCTGAAAATCCCCACTGTGACAGGATCATCGTCTGCATCCAGTCCCTCGGCACTTTTTGAAGAAACTGACTCGCTTCCTCCCAGGACAATATTCTGATCATGTGATCCTTCCGGGCGCAGCGGCTGTGTCACTTCCATGTCACTTCCTGTCAGATGACCTGCAAAACGACTCCCGTGCTGTGTTGTCCATCTCTGTATTTCAATTCTGCTGTCTGAAACTTTGTTACAATAGGGGCATTCCTCAAATTTCTCTGCATCATAAAAATGCCTGTTCGCACATCTTACAATCTTTGCCATCGCTTTCCTTCCCTGATCAGTCTACCTTTACGCAGATTGCTGAATAGTTGTCCTGTTTTTCGTTTTTGCCACGCTGCCCGACAACTGTTCTCATTGCATCTAGCCAGGACACAGGATCTTTGTGTTTCCTGAGCAGACTGATCATTTCTGTTTCTTCTATATATTCCCAGAAGCCATCTGAACACAGCAGAAACGCATCTCCTGGTGTCAGTTCTGTTTCCGGGCCAACCGTATAGGGTCTGTCTGACCACTCATAACCAATGCTGTGAAGCAGTCTGTTGCGGTCCGGATGCCTGCGGATCTGTGACGGCTCCAGTTCTCCGACCCTCACAAGCATCTGTGGTACACTGTGATCCAGCGTCTGGTGCCAGATCTTGTTTTTGCGGAACATATACAGCCTGGAGTCTCCGATGTGTCCCCACTGTGCCGTTCTTCCTGTGATCGTAAGAAGCACCAGTGTCGTACACATATTTCTGTATTCCGCTTTTTCTGTCCGTTTCGCCCTGACTGCATGCTGTGCACCTTCTATGGCAGCTGCAACAAAATGCTCATTTTCTCCGTCCCATATGGCCCGGTGGACAACACTGTTTACTGCTGTTCTGGATGCAGTCTCTCCATGTCCCTGTCCTCCCAGTCCGTCTGCCAGCACATAGAGTTTCCGTCCTTCCGTCTCACAAATCTGCACGGTATCTTCATTATAACTCCGACCGCCCTGACAGCTTTTTGCTGCATATCGGATTATCATGAGAGTCCTCCTTTGCTGTTATTCTTACAGATTCCCATTGTCAGATTCATCACTGCTTCCTGAATCCTGATTATTTTCGACACCATTATCCTCTGTCTGATCAGTTTGCGGTTCCGGCGCCGCTTCTGTTTC
>CAKRTP010000065.1 GCA_934402155.1 uncultured Blautia sp.
GCAATGGAGACAAATCTGGATTCTGTTCTGGATCGTATCCGTGTACTGGAGCAGAAAATAGATGAACGGCCGGTCCGGCAGGTAGTTGTGCAGAGCGGCGGCGAGTCGATGCAGGAAGCGAAAGCAGTTCCGACAGTTCCGCCTCAGAAGGCAGTACCAGAGGATCTGCAGAAGATTGTTGCAGGCTGGAAGGTGATCGTCGGCCAGACAACTGCAGCTTTTAAACAGGCACTTCTTCAGTCTGTTCCAAAATATAATGGAGAAACAGGTGAGCCGATACTGTATGTGGAATTTCAGACACCGCTCGGCAGATTGTATCCGGATGATTCCGATGCCAGAAGAGAACTTCAGGCAATCATAGAGAAGCAGCTGGGCAGGAGCATAGAGCTTCATATGCTTGTTGCAGAGGATCATCAGCAGACCAATCTGTCACAGATTACAGTGGATCAGGCAATCCGCCAGAATATTCATATGGATGTTCAGATAGAAGAAGAACCAGATTCACATCTGGAAAATTAAAAGAATCATAACTGTTCAGTACCCTCACAGTTACGAGTCAAAATGCATTCCAAATCACCTTCGGTGATGGCATTTTGCCTTGTATGTCTCGGGATTTTGGCAAAAAACATGCCAAAACACCTCGCGGGATACTACCTTCTGAATAGTTACAAATAATCATAATTAATGGAGGATTTGGAATTATGGCAAAACGTGGAGGATTTCCAGGCATGGGTATGCCTGGCAATATGAATAACTTAATGAAACAGGCGCAGAAAATGCAGCGTCAGATGGAAGAGAACCAGAAAGCACTGGAAGAAAAAGAATTTACGGCAACTGCAGGCGGCGGAGCAGTAGAAGTTACAATTTCCGGTAAACGCGAAGTGACAAAAGTTAAACTTGATGAAGAAGTTGTGGATCCGGATGATATCGAGATGCTGGAAGATCTGATCGTGGCAGCTACAAACGAAGCACTGCGTAAAGTAGAAGAAGAATCTGCATCAGTCATGTCCAAACTTACAGGTGGACTTGGCGGACTTGGCGGAGGCCTTCCTTTCTGATGGAATATTACAGCGCACATATCAACAAGCTGATAGAACAACTGTCCCATCTTCCGGGAATCGGACCAAAATCCGCCCAGAGACTGGCTTTTCATATTATGAATATGCCGAAGGATCAGGTGGGACAGCTCGCCTCGTCGATCACAGAGGCAAGAGATAAGGTCTGTTACTGTAAAAACTGCTGCACGCTGACAGATCAGGAACTTTGTCCGATCTGTGCAAATCCGAAACGGGATGCGGGTACGATCATGGTGGTGGAGAATACCAGAGATCTTGCGGCTTATGAAAAAACCGGCAAATATGACGGGGTATATCATGTGCTTCATGGTGCGATCTCGCCGATGCTTGGGATCGGGCCGGATGATATCAGACTCAAAGAACTGATGCAGAGACTGCAGAAGGATGTAAAAGAAGTGATCATTGCAACGAATTCCAGCCTGGAAGGTGAAACAACAGCAATGTATATCAGTAAGCTGATCAAACCTACCGGAATTAAGGTTACCAGGATCGCCAGTGGTGTACCGGTGGGCGGTGACCTGGAATATATTGATGAAGTGACTTTGCTCCGTGCACTGGAGGGCAGAGTACAGCTCTAAAAAGCAGAAAGAGGGGATGATATTTTTGGCAAGAAAAAAGGCGACTTCCTCCCAGGTGGCAGAAAGGGCCGGTGTTTCCCAGGCCACAGTATCGATGGTCCTCAATCGAAAAAATAATGTTTCTTTTTCTGAAGAAACAATTGAGAGGGTAGAGCGTGCTGCCAGGGAACTGGGGTATGAGCTTCCACATCATAAACGCAGAAACAACGGCAGAAAAGAAAAACTGATCGTTGTTTTTTGCCCTACGCTGACAAGTCCGTATTATGTTCTGCTGTTGCAGGGAATTGAATCTGTGGCAAATGAAAAGGGATACGGTGTTTTTATCTGCAACACTCAGAGAGACGCCAGACTGGAAGAACGTTATCTGAAGATGATCACGAATATAGAACCGCAGGGAATTATTTATACCTGCAACCCGCATCCGGATTTTCAGAAGAAGGTTGAAGAACTGGCCAGAAGAATTCCCCTGGTCATCATCAGCAACAAAGAAAAAACAACGACTGTAGACGCGATCAATCAGGATAATACCATAGTGGGCAGGATGATGGCGAGACATCTTCTGGATCTGGGGCACAGAGATGTGGCTTTTATCACACCGCCGCTGACCAGAAGACAGTGGCAGCGCTCCAGGAGGGTTGATGGCTTTGTAAAGGAATACGAAAAAGAAGGACTTGGCGGCCATGTGCTGATCAAGGCTGCCGACGAATCTGCTGACCGGCGAATGCCGCGCATGGATTCGGAATATTCCATGGGATATCAGCTCACAATGGAACTTCTCAGAGAAGAACGGAAGTTTACTGCTATTGCCGGTCAGAATGATATGATGGCGATCGGTGCGATCGATGCGCTGGAGGAATCCAGGATCCGTGTTCCGAAGGATGTGTCGGTGATTGGCTGCGATGATACTTTTTATTCCGGAATACGCAGGCTTTCACTGACAACGATCGATCATTTTGTTGCACTCAAAGGCAGAGATGCCTGCGATATCATCATAAGAAAAATTACTATGAATGATCAGTTCTACACAGGGCTGCAGCCGACAAGTCTTTACAATATTGAATATACGCCAAAACTGATCGCGCGTAAGACAACAGCTTATGCAAAAACACAAAAATAAATATATTGGACAGAGATTATTATTAATAATTTTGCGAAGCATTTGGGCGGAATGATGAGAAACCACACACTGTACTGAAATTTATACAAAAAAGTATCTGATTTTGTGATGAATGCGTTAATAAAATGCGAAATTATTAATTGAAAAATTATTAATAATTTCTGCGTGCCTTGACCTCTAAAAACAATCTGCTATAATGAAATCATCAAAGTGATGTTAGCGAAAACCGCAGAATTCAGGAGGGAATAATCATGAGATTTTTTATTGACACAGCAAACGTAGAGGATATCCGCAAAGCAAATGACATGGGCATTATCTGTGGAGTTACCACAAACCCGTCTCTGATCGCAAAAGAAGGAAGAGATTTCAACGAAGTAATTAAAGAGATCACAGAAATCGTAGACGGACCGATCAGTGGAGAAGTTAAAGCTACCACAACAGATGCAGAGGGAATGATCGCAGAAGGCCGTGAGATTGCAAAGATCCATCCAAATATGGTAGTCAAAATTCCTATGACAGTAGAAGGTCTGAAAGCTGTCAAAGTTCTTTCCAAAGAAGGAATCAAAACAAATGTAACTCTTATTTTCACAGCTAACCAGGCTTTACTTGCTGCAAGAGCAGGTGCTACATATGTATCTCCGTTCCTTGGAAGACTCGATGATATTTCCACCGACGGACTTCCGCTGATCCGTCAGATCGTTGAAATGTTTGAAGTAGCTGGAATCACAACACAGATCATCTGTGCAAGTGTTCGTCATCCGATCCATGTAACAGAATGTGCTCTGGCTGGCGCTGATATCGCAACAGTACCGTACAAGGTTCTTGAGCAGATGACAAAACATCCTCTTACAGATGCAGGAATCGAGAAATTCCAGAAAGACTACAAAGCAGTATTTGGAGATAAATAAGACATTTTTTGAACGGAAGAGATTGTGCTTGACGAATGCTGGGATTGGTTGTAGCATGAGTCTGTTGTAAACTAATAAAAGGAGAATTAGATCATGGAGAAATTAGAACTTCAGAAAATTGCGAACGAAGTCCGCAAAGACATCGTGACCGCAGTTCATGCTGCAAAAGCCGGCCATCCGGGCGGATCTTTATCAGCAGCAGATTTATTCACATACCTGTATTTTCAGGAAATGAACATTGACCCGAAAGATCCTAAGAAAGCAGACAGAGATCGTTTTGTACTGTCCAAAGGTCATACAGCACCGGGACTTTACTCTGCGCTGGCTGAGAGAGGATACTTTCCTAAGGAAGATCTGAAGACACTTCGTCATCTGGGATCTTATCTGCAGGGACATCCGGATATGAAGCATATCCCAGGTGTTGATATGACAAGTGGTTCTCTGGGACAGGGAATCTCCGCAGCAGTAGGTATGGCACTTTCAGCGAAGCTGAGTGATGAATCCTACAGAGTATATACACTTCTGGGAGATGGTGAGATTCAGGAAGGACAGGTATGGGAGGCTGCTATGTTTGCCGGATTCCGTAAACTGGACAACCTGGTAGTGATCGTGGATAATAACGGACTTCAGATTGACGGTAAAGTTGATGAGGTCTGCTCACCATATCCGATCGACAAGAAATTTGAAGCATTCAATTTCCATGTTATCAACGTTGAAGACGGAAATGATATGGATCAGCTTAAAGCTGCATTTGATGAAGCAAAAACAGTCAAGGGAATGCCGACTGCGATCATCATGAAGACGGTTAAAGGTAAAGGTGTTTCCTTCATGGAAAATCAGGCCGGATGGCATGGAAAAGCTCCGAACGATGAGCAGTATGCACAGGCAATGGAAGATCTGGAGAAAGCAGGTGAAGCATTATGTCAGAAGTAAAGAAAATTGCTACAAGAGCAAGCTACGGAGCAGCTCTGGTGGAACTTGGAAAAGAACATGAAAATCTTGTTGTTCTGGACGCTGACCTTGCTGCAGCTACTCAGACAGGAATGTTCAAAAAAGAATTTCCGGAACGTCATATTGACTGCGGTATCGCAGAGTGCAATATGGTAGGAATCGCAGCAGGACTTGCATCTACAGGCAAGGTTCCTTTTGCCAGCACATTTGCCATGTTTGCAGCAGGACGTGCTTATGAGCAGATCCGTAACTCTGTAGGATATCCACATCTTAATGTCAAGATCGGTGCAACTCATGGTGGAATCTCTGTTGGTGAAGATGGTGCAACACATCAGTGCTGTGAGGATTTTGCTCTTATGAGAGTTGTTCCGGGAATGGTTGTTATGTCTCCGGCAGATGATATCGAAGCGAAAGCTATGGTAAAAGCTGCGTATGAGCATGAAGGACCGGTTTATATGAGATTTGGCCGTCTGGCAGTCCCGGTGATCAATGACAATCCGGATTACAAATTTGAAATGGGCAAGGGTATTGTTCTTCGCGAAGGTAAGGATGTTACTATTGTTGCAAATGGTCTCTGTGTAGCAGCTTCTCTCGAAGCAGCAGAGAAACTGGCAGCAGATGGAATTGATGCAAAGGTTATCAATATCCATACGATTAAACCGCTTGATGAGGATCTGATCGTTGCAGCAGCAAAAGAAACCGGTAAAGTTGTCACAGTAGAAGAGCATTCTGTTATCGGCGGCCTTGGCGGAGCTGTATGCGAATGCCTTGCAGAAAAAGCACCGGTGCCTGTGAAACGTATTGGTGTAAATGACAGATTCGGTGAATCCGGACCGGCAGTGGCTCTTCTTGAGAAATATGGCCTGGACGGAGAGGGAATCTACAGACAGGTTAAAGAATTCGTCTGAGTCTTTGGCAGATTCCGTGAAACTATCGGATGTGGGCTGAAACAAGAGGAATCAGTTCAAGGATTCCCTGTGTGATCCTGTCTGCAAGAAAGACCACAGTAGACAGGCGGGTGGTCTGGAGCGTAAGTTGTTCAAGGACACCGGCGGTATTGACGATTCCTGTTATATGAATATGTCCGACAGACGGCAGCTGTTTATGAATTGCGGCACCTGGGTGAAGTGCGCCATTTGCAATGGTCACATATCCCAGGTGCTTTTTTTGCCCAAGAGAAGCATCTATGGCAATAATCAGGGCATTTGGGTGGTGTTTGTGCAGATGGTCAGATATGCAGGCAAGGTTCAGGGCGTGAACTGGCCGAACCAGGGTTCCGTAAACTGTAAAATCCGTACAGTGGTAACTGTTGAGCTGTTGTCCGACAAAGGGGCCAAGGCAGTCGCCGGTAACACGATCTGTTCCAATGCACAGAAAGACAAGTTCTGACCAGTTGTTCTGATAATGGAGAATGCATTGTCCGAGTGTCCGGGAAATTTCTGAAACTGAGTCTGCCTGACAGGCATTTATATAAAAAGTCATAAAGAGTCCTCTTGCTATATCGTAAGGGTTTTAGGGGTTCAGTGTGACTGTGAGAGTACAGAATGGTTCTGTCCTGTTTTATTGTATCCCGTCTGCTAAAGGATTATGCGGATGCAGAATATGTCGTTAAATTTTTGAAATGAAGTCTTAAATTACGCTAAAATCTGCGCTTTGGATATGATATTCTGGTGCCTGAAGGGGTGATAGGATATGATAGAGGTCATCTATAAAGATGAGAAACAGGAGATGAATGACGGGGACGCAGAATGGAATTTGCCGAAGAATATACGACAGATAGGACTTGCCGGCAGGGATTACAGGATTTATATAGAAGATTATGTCTATACATTCCTGCACAGAGCGGCACAGGCAAAGAGCAGGAAAGAAGGCGAAGGCTGTCTGGCAATTCTTCTTGGAGAAATACGCTGGCAGACGGGAAAGGGCTGTGCATTTATCAGAGGAGCACTCCTGACAGAGGGAAAAGAAATTACAGAAGATCATATAGAGATCACTCAGAATATGTGGCAGAAAATCCGTGAAGAACAGGAAAAATATTTTGAAGGTCAGGAGGTTGTCGGATGGTTTCTTGCACGACAGATGCTTCCTATGGAAACAACAGAGCTGATCCGAAAAATACACAGGAATCAGTTTGGCGGGGAGAAACTTCTGATGCTCATGGATGTAACAGAACATGAAGAGGCATTTTTTCGTTGCGAAAATACTTTTCTGGTACGGCAGAACGGATATTATATTTATTATGAAAAAAACACGCAGATGCAGACCTACATGCTGGAGATGAATCCGGAACTTCAGAAAGAGGAATGTGAGACGGTACAGGATGATGCAGTAAAAGCATTTCGAACACTCATCCAGAAAAAGAAGAAAGAAGAACCCGAAGAAACAGAAGAGAAAACTTCTGTTTTTTCTTATGCCGCAACAGCATGTCTTGTGATGGCAATTGCTGTTGTCGGAGTCAGATTTTATCGGAATTATCAGACGGGACAGAGTCTGGCGCAGGAAGAAGCGCGAACTGCTTCTTCGAATATAAAGAAAGATACGCAGCTGGAACAGATTCCGAAAGTGTCGCCCAGGAGTGATGCACCAGCTGCTGAAATAACTCCGACGGAAATCCCGAAGGCAACATCGACAGCAGCACCGACAGCAGCGCCAACTGTGACTCCGACAGTCGGCAATACCGAAAAAGAAGAACAGATATACAAAGAAGAATCTGATGCAAGGAAAGCACAGAGAAGGATTGAGAAGAGCAGAAAAGATACAGAGACAGTAGCATCAGGAACTCAGAAATCTTATACGATCAGACCTGGAGATACCCTGTATCAGATCAGTATAGAAAAATATGGAACGATGGATAAAGTTACTGATATCTGCAAAGCAAACGATATTTCTGAGGATACGGTCATTTATCCGGGACAAATAATTGTATTGCCATGAAAATTTTGTTATAATCTGCGTGTAGCAGAAAATAAAGATTACACAAGGCAAGGTCTAAAATGGTGAATATCCTAAAGAAACTGAAAAGAAAAAGAAAAAAGAAAAAATTATTAGTGCAGAGAAGTACGGTGATCGCAATCGGGGCAATCGCGGCTGTGGTGGCACTGATTTATTTTTATGTAGAGAAGCGAAGCTATCATGACTATGAAATTCTTCAGACAAGTGAACAGGAAGATGTTGTTTCTACTGGTTATGAGGAGATGGCAAATGGAATTCTGCGATACAGCCCGGAGGGGGCATCTCTGGTAAACAGCAGCATGGAATCGTACTGGAGCGTTCTGTATGAAATGAAAAATCCTGTGGCAGATATCAAGGGAGACAGGGCGGTTGTTGCAGATCAGGATGGAACTCTGATCGAAATTTTTGATAAGAACGGAGAAACAGGCAGTGTGACAACATCCTATAATATCGTCAAAGCAAAGATCTCGTCACAGGGAATGGTGGCAGCTATTCTGGATGGAGGAGATGCGACCTGGATCAATTTTTACAGTCCTGACGGATCATTGATCGCAGAAAATCAGACACATGTCGCAGATCCGGGATATCCTATGGATGTAGCTGTTTCAGACAACAGCGAGATTATGATGGTGACATATCAGTTTGTCGAGGGAGATCAGACAACAAGTTATGTGGCTTTTTATAATTTTGGTGATATAGGTCAGAGTGAGGATGATCATATCGTAAGTGGTTATACGTATGAGGGTGTTGTGATCCCACAGATTGAATACATCGATGCGGCCAGATCAGTAGCACTCAAGGATAATGGATTTACTACCTATTCCGGCGCACAGATTCCAAAAGAAAGTACGACAGTAGAAGTCAAAAAAGAAATTGTAAGCACCTTTTTTGACGAAAATACGATAGGTCTTGTTTTCAAAAGCGGAAAAAAAGACAAACAATACACAATGCAGGTGTATGGTATTGACGGAACCCTTCGCTTTGAAAAAGAGTTCAACATTCCTTATACAACGATCAAGATGAGTGACGGATGTATTCTTATGTATAACAGTTCTCAGATTTGTGTTATGAATGGCCGGGGAGCAGAACGCTATAATGGAACGATTGACGGAACGATCAATAATTTTTTCAAGATTGGCTGGAATAAATACATGCTTGTCCTGGATAATGGCGTCAATGTGATAAAATTCAAATAAGGAGCAGGAGATGAAACTGACGTGGCTTGGAATTACAGTTTTGATCATATTGTTTTTGTTTATGTGTATGGGATATAAAAGAGGATTTATCAAAGAAATTGTTTCATTTTTCTTTGTGTTTCTGGCACTCTCACTTGCATGGGCGATCAATCCTTACATAAATGAATTCATTATAGAAAAAACACCAGTCTATAATACAATTCAGGAAACCTGTACAGCTTTTGTGCAAAATGAAAGCGAAGAGGCAGAATACGGAACAGAGGACCAGAGCGCATTTATCAATGGACTTAAACTTCCGGGCATTTTGAGAGAAAATATTCAAAAGAATAACACTGAAGAGACGTACAGGGAATTTTCAGTGACCACGCTGGCGGAATATATTTCGGGATATCTTGCGAGAATGGTTGTAAATGGGCTTTCTTATGTGCTGTCATATATATTATCTGCAATTGTGATCCGGCTCATTGTTTATGTGCTGGATCTGATCGCAGGACTTCCGGTTATCAGGACAGCAAATAAACTGACGGGCGGAGCAGTTGGACTTCTTAAGGGACTGGTCTTTGTATGGATCGTATTACTGTTTTTGACCGTGTTATGTAGCACTGAAATCGGTAAGACAGCACTGAACCTGGTCGAAAAGGATGGCTTATTGAGTGTACTTTATCGATATGATCCGCTAGTCCAGATTTTTGTAAAAATTTTCTAAAAAACACTTGACGAATAAAAATAACGATGATATACTTAAATCCGCTTCGAGATGAGGCGGATTTTTTTCTGGGATTTAGATAGTGGAAACGAAATAAAAAACAGAAAAAATAAAAAAGTACTTGACATTCAGAAAAGAATGTGATAAAGTAAACGAGTTGCTGATGAGCAACGAATCACACAAAAGTTCATCAAAAAGTTTTAAAAAACTTCAAAAAAGTTCTTGACAAACAAAAATGAACGTGATAAAATAAATGAGCTGTCGAAAGATAGCGAAACAAAGAACCTTGATAACTAAACAGTGAAACACATACGATTCTCGAAAATTCTTAACGAATCATCATTCAAT
>CAKRTP010000066.1 GCA_934402155.1 uncultured Blautia sp.
TCTGAATATACATAACAAGTGCTGTTTTTCAGCTGGTGTCGGATAGCTGCCACGAAATTTACAATAACAGAGGAATGTTCAGGTGTAGCACCTGCCATATCTGTAATCTTCAAATTCCAATCCATATTATACACTCCTTTCAAGAGTTAAGTTGTTCAATGCTATTACCAGTATTATATCTGATTAAGCCAGAACAATCAACAAATTAACTTGCAGTTTCAAGCAGCAGTTCCTTTTTATATTTGTAGAAAGTCTTTCGTGAAATACCAGTTTGTGTGATGGTTTCCGCATCATTCAGTGATCCACCGAAAGTTTTGTTGTGCTTCAGGATGATTTCTTTTGCAGTGGCGGATTTCTTGGTAGTCAGTTTGCTTCCGCGGATTTGACCGATCTGTCTGCCAGAAAGTCTTGCGGTCAGTAATCCTTCTTTGGTTCTTTGTCGGAGATCCTGAACTTCCTTTTCGGACTGTTCGAATGCAAGCCTGATCTGTTCTTTGGCGAGAGACAGGAGGTATTTGTTGATCCCTCTTTCAGTGGTAAATCTAAGGCTCCTTTAAATGTCAGCAGTTTTACGGAAAAACAGAGGATTATATCGCTGATTAACAAAGCAGTTGTTGGAAACTAAGAAGATTTTGAAGAACAGAAATATGGTTGAGTACTATGCAAAAAATAGTAATCAAAAGTAATCAGATTTTGAGTAATAAAAAGGTTCCCAATTTCTCGGAAACCTTTGATTTTACAGTATATGATCGGGGCAACAGGATTTGAACCTGTTGAAATTGCCCCGATCCCTTTTATTTTACGGCATTTGCAGAAATCGTGTTGCATTTCGTGTTGCATAATTCAGAAAAAGCAATATTCGTTTTTGCATTCATTTCTTTTTCACGATCCGTCATAGTATGCCGGTATACATTCTTTAACGTGTTATCATCACCCCATCCCCCACGCTGCATGATATAACTGTCAGGAATTCCAAGTGCGTGCTGGAACGAAGCACAGTAGTGTCTAAGGTCATGGAAACGGAAGTGCGGCACATCGCATTTTTCCAGAATCTTACGGAATCGCTTGGAAATCTGATCAGGATTTAATTCAACAATTCTTCCATTGATTCTCCTTAACTTCTTAGCCACAAAATCTGGAAATGGGATATAGCGATCACCAGCGTAGGTTTTGGCATATTTCAATACCCATGTGTGGTTGTCGTTCATGACCATGGCGCGCTCCACATGTACGATATTGCCCTTTATGTGATCCGAAGTTAACGCACATATCTCCGATCTTCGCATCGGGCCAAAGGCAGCCAGCAGGATTGGTATTTCCATCGCACTGCCCTGTACATAGTCTAAGATCTTTTTAACTTCTTCGTCTGTTGGTACATATATTTTGGGACGGACTTTCTGAGGAAGCGTAGTGTGCAAGGCAAAGTCCGGACGATATGTGCTCAATACAGCCGAGAGAAAACCATGCATGTTATATATGGTTTTTGGGGAGTGTGTCTGGGATTCACGGTTCAGTTCCTCTTGGATATCGTCCTGTGTGAGGTCGAATAGGTTTATCAGCATGATATTCTGCATATCCTTTTTGACAGATCTTTTATATTCGCGAACAGTGCCAGGAGAGAGAATGCTGGTACGGTCAATGATATACCTCTCGCAAGCATCTCTGAGCGTCATATTTGCTACAGAAGCATTATTCCCAGCAAATACATCATTCTCCTTGTCTGCCGCCCACGCAGCTGCTTCCTGTTCGCAGATTCGCTTTCCTTTCTTGCTTGGGTCTGCACAGGTGAAAGATTTATAGATTCTTTTTTGTTTGGTGCTTCCGTCAGGCAAGGAGATTTCCTCAGTATGACTGTATACCTGGCATCTCCATGATCCGGATGGTAATTTCTTTGCAGTTGCCATAATGTCATCTTCCTTTCTTTCTTAAAAATGGGTACAAAAATAACAGACACACAAATGTTCTGGTTGTATGTCTGCTCCGAAGATGATACAATATATTTGCGAAAATGGTATCTCTTCGGAGATCTGACCGGTTCCTGTTGGCGCGGGAGCCGGTTTTTTCTATTTATTTATAACATTTCTTACATGCAGTGTATCCACGCGATTGGGCTTCAGTGATAGTTACCTTATATGGGTAGTTCATATTGCTACATTCTTTATTTGTATGATACCTCTTTCCTGTATCACAGATCCATACATAATTAACTCTCAGAGTGCTTACAACAACTTTACATGAGTATTTTACTCCGTTGATCTTTGCGGTAATGACTGTGGATCCGGAACGTAAAGCAGTTACCTTTCCTTTGCTTGTGACCGTGGCGACGCGCGGGGAACTGGAAGACCAGGAAACGTTTCGTGTTGTTCCGGTAACCTTTAGCTGCCTGGAACTCTTGGCAATCATTTTAAGAGAAGTAGCACTTAAACGTGGTGATTCAACCTTAACCTTATAAGTCCATTTCACTGACTTATATTTGCCTGTAACAACAGCAGATCCTTTTGCCTTGGCAACCATAACGCCTTTTGCGTTTACAGCGACTACTTTGGGATTACTGCTCCGGTAGGTCATCTTGACTGGTGGTTTGATGGTTGACTGCTGTTTTACAACCATGACCACTGACTTCGTTTGATTAGTGACTTTCTTCGTAGTTGCTGCCTGGACTGGTAATGTAAAGAGCGACAGCACCATAACCATAGCGAGCAACAGAGATAATAGTTTCTTTCCCTTCTTCATTTGTATTTCTCCTTTGCAAAATATTAATCACGATGTTCGAAATAATATAAAAGTTGATCTTCTTTTGACATATTATCAGGAAGATTGGAAGTGTCGTTTTTATAATCTTGTATGCAATTACCAACATCACTGCCATAACTTATCAAGGTTGGACCAGATTCTGGGCAATACTCACAAGAGCCAAAAGTGTATTTAGAAAGAACGTCATTTATACTGTTTTCGTCACGTGGATATCTAAAAGAAATATCTAAATAGTCACCAGATTCTTTCTTGTATTTTTGAGCTGTGCAACCTTCTGTAAATGCGACTTGTATTCCTCGGCTACCATTGTATTTTTCTTCTGAATATGGAAGGCCACTGTCTTGTACAGCCTGAATTGCATCTGAGTATGACATGTCTGAATTAATGGTCAAATATAATTTTTGAAGTTCATCTAAAGAAAAATCATCCAATGTGTGTTTCTCAGAGATTTTTTGTTGTGTATCTGCAACTGGATTTGAAGTCGAATCTTTTGGCTTGGAACCGATAGTCATAATAACAGCTATGCACAACAAAGGAATCAATAGTTTTTTCTTTTTCACGGTGTCACTCCTTACGTATATATTTTGGGATGCGTGGATATATTAATCCACATGAAAATATTACTAGACAACATCATGTACAACAACAACATTTCGGTACGGCAGTTATCTAACATGACGGGGATCTCAAAATCCACGATTAATAACATCATGAACGAGAAATATTCCCCTACATTGGATAATCTGGAACAGATTGCGAAAGCCTTAAAAGTAAGGATCACAGATCTGTTTGACTCTCCGTACAAATAAGTGTCCAGAATTCTGGACGATTGCATTGGGTAGCGTGATTATGACGGATTTTCCCTCGTAGTATAAGTGAAAGGAGGGATTTCCATGAATAAATTACCACCCTGAACTCCTCTAAATACTTGAATCAAACAAAGCACTGTTGTATAATAAAAAACAAACATGCGTTCGATGAAAAGGAGGAGTTACATATGAAGAATAAAGATGAGTACAAAAACCGAATTATTGAAATGGTAACTTCCATTGAAGATGAATTTATCCTCAGAAGAATATATTTGATATTAGTTACCATTACCGGAGCTGACCATTAGGTCAGCTCTTTTTTAATCCAGTCCAAGACAAGATTTCATAAATTCTTCTATATGTTTTAATTTTTCAGGAGATGCCTCAGCAATGGCATTCAACATATTTTTTGCCATCTGATTTTCTGTTTGGCTTAGTTTGCCAAGATTAATAGAAAAGCGATCATCCTCATTGAGTTTTGCAAACATGTTTTCATCGCCGCCCTCGCCGGTTCGAAGCCAGGCTTCGTTTACACCAAATTCACGGCAGATAGATACTAGCATTTGCTCAGTGAGACCTCGGTTGCCTTTTTCTATACGAGAAATAGCCGTCTTGGTAACACCTAATTGCTTGCCAAATTGTTCCATGGTCATTTCCTTTTTCTTACGAATCGCACATATGCGTTCGCCTTGTGTCATTTACTCACCTCCTTCGTTTACTAAAAACAGAATATCACTTGAAAGGCATAAAGTCAATAGGAAAAGTTACCAAAGGAAACAAAAAGAGGTTGACAAAGTTACCGCAGGAATATATAATGTGACCATAGACAACAATAAAGCGAGGTGAAACACTATGGCAAAAAGCAAGATTCCAGAAATCGATCTTACGGACAACGTAGCAGACAATATCGTGAAAATGGCTCCATATCTTGATGAAAAGAGTCAGTATACCGTATTTGGAATGATGCTGGAAGCGGTCAGAAGCTTGGAAGACAAAGAAAACTGTAAAGCAGGATAGAAGACAGCATAAGAAAGAAGCATATAAAGTAGGGTAGGAGGTGAGAGAAATGGCAGAAGAAAAAAACTCCCGGATCTTTATGAAACCGGGAGTAGCAGAGATCAGTGACGGATATGCAGATAATGTGAAGTATTGCCGAGAATTACGGATCTGTTTATCTGTCCACGATTGGAATAAATTCGTAAAACAACCGTTTTTCCAGGAACTAATTGAATATTTTGACAAGATACAAATTCAAGGAAACATAGGTAGCCTTGGTCTGGACAAAGAAAAATTGGGAATTCTGTAGATTTCAGCATCTCTGAGTCAAACTCACGAATTTTCTTTGGAATAAGTTCACATGGATATTCATGCGAGTTTTCGATAATCGATACAGAGTGTATCGAAATATTGGAAGATGCCATGTTTTGAAAATGAATGAAAAATTGAACTGTACCAAGAGGCTGAGAGTAATCATGAATAATAACGCTTATATTTTGGCACTCAGATAAAAACTTGCTGACAGATAAAAAAGCAGACATAACAAAGGCCATTATCGATAAGACATTAATAAGTAGTTGCGTATTGTCGAGAGTGAAAAAACCTGTAAACAATTACAATCCTCTCCTTTCTGTAAATACTCGGACATGGTGGTGTCCTGTACTACAAGAGTAGGAGAGAAACAAAGAAAAGTCAATAGTACAATTTTGAAATCAGAAGACAGCATAAGAAAGAAGACCAGAGGCAGGGTAGGAGGTGAGAAAAGTGAGTAAAATCGGAATAGTGTATGCAAAAGAAGTACCTATGATTAAAATCAAGCAGGTAAAAGAAATTAATGGAAAAGGAACCCTTCTGCAAACAGTGATCCAGTACTGGACGAAAGATGGAAAACTGGTTGCAGAAGGACCGGTTAATCAGTTTGATGAACCAGAGATGAAAGATGAAGCGTCTTGAAATGCCAGATCTGCATCAATAAAAGTAACAAATGCATTAATGAATTGCTTTAGCTCTTTTAATCCGTGATCGGAATGTTTTTGTACATAGTGAGTTTGATCATTACCAAGCCATACGGAGGCTCTGGCGAGTGTTTTTAAGCGTTCCTCATCGATATAAGCATTAATACACTGAGACAGAGAAAGCTGTTCAATCTTAGTCCTATCGTCCGGATTTTTAGAGATTGAGTAATCTTTAATTAGAAATTCCAACGCTTTGCGATAGCCCATACCGCAAATAGACGTTAAAGCCAGACTTTCAGCGTGAAGCGATTCGTTATATGCTTTTACAAATTGTGGAGACAATTTTTGAAGATTATTCGAAAAAATATGTTCAGTAAATTGAGTGGGGGCAGAAGATGAATACATGAATCCCTCGTCTTCAGGATCATAGCAGTGCGAAGATATAAATTCGTTGTCACAATTAGGACAATAGTTTAACAGGAAAACTTTATTCATTTCATAGTCGTCGTATTCGATTAAAGAGGCATATAAAACAGTTGGAGATAATGCATGATTGCAGAGAGGGCAAATCCCGGCAAGTTCAACAGGATATTTTTCCTTTTCTCCAGAAGCAAGATTGTTAAGCATTATATTTTTCTTCATGTGTAACTCCTTGTCCAAATATTAGGCGTGACAATGCCTACAATATAAGAGTAGGAGAGAATGTGGGAAAAGTCAATAGTACATTTTTATAAACAGAAGACAGCATAAGAAAGGAGAAGGAAAAATGGCAATACGCTACACCACGGAAGCCAAGAAATATATTCTGCTTAAAGGAAATATCGCAAAGCGGATGGAAGCTGAGCGTGTTTCCGATGAACAGATGGCAGCCACAACAGGTATGAGTGCAACTACATACAAAAAAAAGAAAGTACATCCAGAAATGTTTACATATCCAGAACTTCGAAAAATATTCATCAGATTGAAGTTTCCGGAAGATGAGATTCTGGAGGCATTGACATGAAAGATTTAATTGATTCCGTTCTGATCGGCACCTTGGCTACATACTTGCCGGTTTGGATCATCGACAATACCGTTCAGAGAATCGTTTTGGCAATAGGGGTGTCTGTTATGATCTATGCCGGTAAGCTGTGGCTGATGGAACTGGCGAAAAAGTAATAATAGAAAAGGATCCTTAGAGCAGCAACTCAAGAGGATCCAAAATGTAACTATTACTCCTTTATTGTAGGAGAGAAAGGCGGAAAATGCAAGTAAAAACATGAAAACAATTTGTTTTACAGTTCCCGGCAAACCACAGGGAAAAGCAAGGGCGCGTACATTTTATAATCCCAAGACAAAGGGAATGAGCAGCATGACACCGGAAAAGACAGTTCTGTATGAGAATTTCATTTCGACCTGTTATTTACAGGCTGCAGGAGAAGAACGATTTACAGACACTGCATATATCCGGATACGCATCCAGGCATTCTTTGAAGTGCCAAAGAGCAGCTCAAAGGTGAAAAAAGAAGCTATGTTGAATGGAGAAATCCTTCCGGCGAAGAAACCGGATATCGATAATATTGCAAAAGCTGTTCTGGATGCACTGAACAGCGTAGCGTACCGGGATGATACCCAGATAGTGGAATTACAGATAAGAAAGCAGTACAGTGAGAAACCAAGATTAGAGATCTGCATGGAAGAACTGGAGGTATAACCAGATATGGCAAGGCGAAGACAGGAAGGGAATTTCTTTTTTCGCCTGGATGTGGATTTTTTCTCGGATAGAAAGATAAAGATCCTGAAGGCTCGGTACGGAGCTGATGGGATCACCCTGTACATATATCTTCTGTGTGAGATATATAAAGCAGGCTATTATTTAAAGATTGATGAAGACTTTGAGTTCATCGTATCAGATGATCTGAACATGGACAGCAACAAGGTGAAGCAGGTCTTGAACTTCTTATTGGAACGGTCACTGTTTGACAACACACTTTTTCAGTCGGACAAGGTCTTGACCTCTGCCGGAATACAGCGGAGATATCAGGCAATGGTAAAAGCCAGAGCGTTAAAAACTCCGATCACAGTGGAAAGGTTTTGGCTCCTTCCGGAAGAAGAAACGGAAACCTTTATTAAAGTGCACCCTTCTTTGAATAATTCTGAGAATAAATCCGATAATTCCAGGAAAAATGATGATAATTCCAGGAAAAATAACACAAAAGGAAAAGAAAGTAAAGGAGAGTATATAGATACGGATCCGCCAGGAACATACTTTGAGGATTCTTCCTTGAACGAAGTCTTCCTGTTGTTCCTGAAGGTGAGACAGGACAATGGTGATCATCTGACTGAGGAGCAGATACAGCTGTTGAAGGAAAATCTGAACTCTATGTCCGATAATCCAGAGGATTTGATTGCTATCGTAAAGAAATCTACGATGAGCGGCTGGAAGACCTTCTACCCACTGAAGAAAGGACGGGGCAAGAAGGCAGAAGCAAAGAACAGCAAGAACCGGTTCAATAACTTCCAGCAGAGGGAGTATGACTTTGAGGTTTATGAGAAAAAGTTATTGAGCAAGGCTGAAGAGGGATAAATGAAACGGTGACAATTTGTCACCAGCTGAATCGGAAAAGAAATTTCGAGTGCGAGAGGAGAAAAAAGAAATGTATGACAAATTTGGAGAAATGAGTAGCTACAAGGAAATCAATGAGCTTGCAGAGAATCTGGCCAACGAGGGAGATATCGAGAGCCTGCGCGAAATGGCAAAGGAGAACGGGATCCCGGAGGACTTTGTTGACCTGTATCTGGAAGGTGAGATTCCGAAGCTCTGCGATGCTCTTATTGCAGCAGTGGGAAAATTAGAAGTTGAGGCAGCAGACCTGAAATTAAAAGGACTCATGAAGGATTGGGTGGAATACATCAAAGGACTGTGTATGGAAAATGAGATGATCGCTCATCAGGTCCGTAAGAAAGGGAAAAGTCTGAAAGGATGTATGGCAGTACTCCTGAAATATTCATTTGAGAACAGAGTAACCGTGGACAAAAAGATTGTTCAGGAAGCCAACATTAAAGCAAGCAGAGTGGACTTTGGCATTCCAGGCATGGCAGAAGCCAAAAAGATGATCAAAGATTATTATCTTGGAGGCGCGAAATGAAAAAGAAAGCAATTGAGAGAATTCCATATATTGGACTGAAGAAGAAGCTTAGACAGAAAGACGCCAAGTATATCGGCATAACAGCAATCAGGATCGTAGGGCATGAAAAGCATCTTTTTTTGGAAATGTACCGCAATGCAAAGAATCAGGCCGAACCGCTGGTACGGGTTGTCCTGAACAAGAAAGAATTCGGTGCCTATATTCCGGAAACAGGAGAATGGAACAGACGGAAGATCATGCCGGATGAATATTATGATGCATACTTTATCTGGGAAACTTCGGGAGAACATGGATGTACACAGAAAGAACTGGAGAAGCAGAACATTCTTCAGAGCCCGGAAGATCTGGAAAGAATCAAAAATTTCTGTAAGAGTGTGGAGGTCTGGGATGACCATAAATGGTGGAAGTACATATACCGTTATGAGCAGAATATATCGATCACTGCCAGACACAAAGCAGAAGAAAGAAGATACGAACGCCGCCAGAATGCTCTCAATGACCGGATCAGCCACACAAAAGAACTTCCGGAGAAAGAAATCCTGGAAACGGCAGACAGTCTATATTTCCATCATGCCCATTACCTGTATTACAAGAAGCGGGGATGCTTTGCACAGGTAGCCTGCAGTAAATGCGGTGGAGTAACGACCGCCAGATGGAAAGCGGGAATTTCTTTTGAGAGTCAGTTACAGTGCGGCATAGAAGAACCCAGAGAAGGAAAGACTGGAACCTGCCCGTTATGCGGAGCGCATGGAGAATATAAATGCCAGGGCAAGGTAAAAGGATATCACAGAAAGAGCATCCACTTGTTCCTTGGCCAGAAGTACAAAGAGCGTGGAATGGTCCTGCGTTACATGGAAGTGACAAAAGCATGGCGGTTAGAACTGATCGAAGGAAAGAACGGTACAGAAATGTTCAATTCCAGCGAAGAGCTGTCTGGAGTGGAGATTGCCAGGGCATATTTTGAGCCAGGTAAGAAGCTCCAGATCGATTATCACAAGCATAACTGGTATGACGGGAAAGACTTCTGGGATGACTGCAAT
>CAKRTP010000067.1 GCA_934402155.1 uncultured Blautia sp.
ATGTGAGAAAATACATATCTGGACTTTGTAAAAAGAAACAATTATAATAAATGTGTATCCGCAATTATGCAAAGGAGGACAGGAATGGGAAGATTTGTAAATCCGGGAAATGGTGCATTTCAGGCAGATGTAAATGCAGAGATATATGTTGATAAGACTGGACTTTTACGTTTCACAAATCAGGTCATCAATACAAACGCTGCATTTATTTGTAATAGTCGGCCAAGACGCTTTGGAAAGTCCGTAACCGCTAATATGCTGGCTGCGTATTACAGTAAGGGGAGTGACTCAAAAGATATTTTTTCCGGATTGGATATTTCCAAATCAGCTGATTATGAAAAACACAGGAATCAGTATGATGTCATCCATTTTGATGTACAGTGGTGTGTAGAAGCAATCAGCGGACCGGAAAAATTCGTGTCATTCATCACTGAAAGCATTATAAAAGAGTTGCAGCAGATATATCCTGGCATTCTTGATGAGAATGTGCAATCTCTTCCAGATGCGTTGTCGTTAATAAATAGTGCATTAGGAATAAAATTTGTTGTAATTATCGATGAATGGGATGTTTTGATTCGTGATGAAGCAGGCAGAAAAGATCTTCAGAATGAATATGTTCGATTTTTACGTGGCTTATTTAAAGGCGCAGAGCCAATGAAATATATCAGCCTTGCTTATATCACCGGCATCTTACCAATGATAAAATTCAAAACACAGTCGGCACTGAATAATTTTGATGAATTTACCATGCTGGATGCCGGTCAGATGGCTCCTTATATAGGTTTTTCAGAGGAAGAAGTAAAGGCACTGTGCCAGAAATATCAGATGAGCTTTGATGAAGTGCAGAAATGGTATGATGGATATTTTTTGGATGACTGTCATGTATATAATCCGAAAGCGGTTGTCAGTGCAATGACACGGAAAAAAGTGCAGAATTACTGGTCTCAGACGGCCTCCTATAAATCCGTACTGCCATTTATCAGTATGAATTTTGATGGATTAAAAACAGCTATCATGGAAATGTATTCCGGATCAGAAGTAGAGGTAAATGTAGGATCATTCCAGAACAATATCAGCAGTTTCTCCGGGAAAGATGATGTACTGACCTATTTGATTCATCTTGGATATCTGGGCTATGACCAGTACCACAGAACCGCATTTATACCAAATGAGGAAATAAGACAGGAATTTCAGACAGTATTGAAAGAAGAAAAATGGGATGAACTGAATCGGATGGAGCTCGCGTCCTATGAATTGTTAGAAGCAACGCTGGATATGGATGTAAAAACAGTTTCACATGAGATTGATTTGATTCATAGAAAATATGCATCTTCGATTCAGTACAATAACGAAAACTCTTT
Source organism: uncultured Blautia sp. (assembly GCA_934402155.1). Classification (GTDB taxonomy): domain Bacteria; phylum Bacillota; class Clostridia; order Lachnospirales; family Lachnospiraceae; genus Blautia_A. Next base: position 1,362 of record CAKRTP010000067.1, read on the forward strand.
GAGCTGTGTGATCACCATTGCATATTTAAGTAGTATGCGGTATTATTTCAAACCGGTCAGAGAACTTCAGTCAGGGTATGGATTTGCAGATCTGGTCTATATTCCAAAACCGAAATATCAGAATAGTCATCCGGCACTTTTGATAGAACTCAAATGGAATAAAAATGCAGAAACAGCAATTACGCAAATCAAGGAAAAGAAATATCCAGAATCAATTGAGGAATACACAGGGGATATACTGCTTGTAGGGATCAATTATGATAAAAAGACAAAAGTACATGAATGCGTGATTGAAAAATATAGGAAAGAATAGTTGGTGGAAGGGAATCGGAATGGTATCTGGTTCCTTTTTATTATGGAAAGTAAAAAAAATAAGAAATAAAAAAGTTTTATTGGAAGTAGTGCATAAAAAACTTGCAGAACAATGAAAAAATGTTAATATATACGTATAAGTGCAAAGAAAAAAGCCTGCATAGCAGGCTATCCACACACTGTAGGCCACAAAAGTGGCGATTTGAATAAATTTTTATTTGAACTTATGATGTAAGTTAGTATGGTACTAAACTTACCTTTAGTATAAGGAATAAGAACGGAACTGTCAACGGGTATTTGAAAAAAATGAGGATAAAGATGCAGGATTATTTTATTGGATTAGATATGGGAACCGGATCTGTTGGATGGGCAGTGACAGATCAACAATATCGTGTTTTGCGTAGACATGGAAAAGCATTATGGGGTGTGAGATTGTTTGAAAGTGCAGAGACAGCTGAAGAACGAAGAGTGTTTCGAACAGCACGTAGAAGGCTGGATCGAAGAGGGTGGAGAATAAATATATTACAAGAATTGTTTGCAGAGGAAATCAGCAAAGTAGATCCTGGATTCTATCTTAGAATGAAAGAAAGTAAATATTACCCGGAGGACAAAAGGCAGGAAGATGGAACATGTCCTGAACTTCCGTACACATTATTTGCGGATGCAGATTATACAGACAAAGATTATCACAAAGAATTTCCAACAATATACCATTTGAGAAAATACCTTATGGAGACGGCGGAGATGCCAGATATTCGTTTGGTATATTTGGCGATGCACCATATGATGAAGCACCGAGGTCATTTTCTTCTGTCAGGTGATATTGAACAGGTGATTGATTTTGAAACAACATTTTTACAGTTAATTTATAATATAAAAAGTGAAGAGTTGGAATTTGATCTTGATATCACAAAAGATAATATAGGCTTTATTAAGTCGATATTAACAGACAGAAATGAGACGAGGACAGGGAAAAAGACGAAGCTGGTAAAAGAATTGCATGCTAAAAGCACATGTGAAAAAGGATTTTTGACATTATTGTCTGGAGGAACTGTAAAATTAAGTGACTTATTTGGTAATGAAGACCTGGATAGATGTGAAAGATCAAAAATATCATTTGCCGATAGCGGATATGAAGAGTACAAAGCAGTAGTGGAAACGGATTTGAGTGAATTGTATTATATCATTGAATCAGCAAAAGCAGTTTATGACTGGGCGGTGTTGGCGGATATTTTAAATGGATCACAATATATATCAGAAGCTAAAGTGCAGATATATGAAAAGCATAAAAAAGACTTGAAAATGCTGAAAAGAATGGTAAAAGAGCAATTACCGAAAGAAGATTATAAGAAGATATTTGTTAATTCAGATGCAAAGGTGAAAAATTATTGTGCTTATATAGGACAGACAAAGAATAATGGAAAGAAGACAAATCTTCAGGGAAAACGCTGCAACAGACAAGAGTTTATAGACTATTTAAAAAAGAATGTACTGGAAAAATTGATAGATGAAAGCAGTAAACAGTACTTAGCTGGAGAGTTAGAAAAGGATTCTTTTCTTCCGAGACAGGTGACAAAAGACAATGGTGTTATTCCGTATCAGGTTCATTTATATGAACTAAGACAAATAATTGCGAATTTGCGTGACAAAATACCATTGATAAATAAAAATGGAGAAAAGATAATCCAACTATATACGTTTCGGATCCCTTATTATGTAGGACCACTGAACAGACAGACCGAAGAAGTAAAATCGAGTTTTTCATGGGCAATCAGAAAAAATGATGAAAAAATATATCCGTGGAATTTTGAAGAGATAATTGATGTAGAAGCTAGTGCTGAAAAATTCATACGAAGAATGACAAATAAGTGTACTTATCTTGTAGGATCAGATGTTTTACCGAAAGATTCATTACTATACAGTAAATTCATGGTATTAAATGAATTGAATAATCTTCGTATAAATGGTGAGAAAATATCTGTTGAGTTAAAACAGAGAATATATGAAGATGTTTTTTGTAAAAAAAGGAAAGTAACACAGAAAAAGATAAGAGACTACTTGATAAGGGAAGGTATTGTAGGAAAAGATGCGGAATTAAGTGGAATCGATGGAGACTTTAAGAGTGCTTTGACTGCTTATCACGATTTTAAAGAAAAATTAACGGATGCGGAACTTTCACAGAAAGATAAAGAAGAGATTATATTATCAGTTGTATTGTTTGGTGAAGATAAAAAAATATTAAAACAACGATTGAAACAACAATTTCCACAGTTAACGGAAAAACAAGTGAAGATAATATTGAATCTTTCTTATAAAGGATGGGGAAGGTTATCGAAAGAATTGCTCGAGGAGGTAACTATACCAGCTCCGGAAACGGGAGAAGTGTGGAACATTATAACTGCATTATGGGAAACAAATGACAACCTGCAAATATTATTAAGTAAAAAGTATTCGTTTACGGCAGAAATCAATGTATATAATTCTTTGGGAAAGAGAGAAAATTTGTCTTATCAGATGATAGAAGAATTATATGTATCACCGGCTGTTAAGAGACAGATTTGGCAGACTCTGCTGATTGTAAAAGAAATTGAAAAAATTATGGGTGGGAAACCTAAAAGAGTTTTTGTAGAAATGGCACGGGAAAAGCAGGAAAGCAAACGAACCGAGTCAAGAAAAAAACAATTGCAGGAGCTTTATAAGACTTGCAAAACAGAAGAACGGGACTGGATAGGTGAACTGAATCTGCAAGGTGATCAGAATCTGAGAAGTGACAGACTTTATTTGTATTATACGCAAAAGGGCAGATGTATGTATTCAGGCGAGCCAATAGATTTAGAAGCGTTATGGGATAATAATAAATACGATATTGACCATATTTACCCGCAGTCTAAAACTATGGATGACAGTTTGAACAATCGGGTATTGGTAAAGAAGGAACTTAATGCGATAAAATCAGACAATTATCCACTGGATAGAGATATTCAGAAAAAGATGCAGCCATTCTGGAAAATGCTTTTGGAACATTCTTTTATATCTAGGGAGAAATATGAACGATTAATAAGAAAAGATGAATTTTTACCAAATGAGCTTGCTGGATTTATTGAAAGACAGATTGTGGAGACAAGGCAAAGCACAAAAGCAGTTGCCGAAATTTTAAAAGATACGTTACCAGAAAGTGATATTGTATATGTGAAAGCGAGAACAGTGTCTCAATTCCGACAAGACTATAAGTTTGTGAAAGTTCGAGAGATGAACGATTATCATCATGCGAAAGATGCTTATTTGAATATTGTGGTGGGAAATACCTATTTTGTAAAATTTACAAAAGATGCAGCGAGATATGTAAAAGATAATCCTGGCAGAACTTATAATTTGCAGAAAATGTTCACTTCGAAATATGATGTAACCAGAAATGGGGAAACTGCATGGAAAGCAGGGGAAACAGGTTCTATTGTAACTGTGAGGCAGACAATGGAAAAGAATAATATTCTTGTTACAAGAAAATCGTATGAAGTAAAGGGTGGACTGTTTGATCAACAGATTATGAAAAAAGGAAAAGGGCAAGTCCCAATAAAAGGGAGTGATGACAGATTACAAAACATCGATAAATATGGTGGATATAATAAAGCAACAGGTGCCTATTTTATGCTGGTAAAATCAAAGGATAAAAAGGGCAAAGAAATTAAAACTCTAGAATATATACCATTATATTTGAAAAATCAAATTGAAAGTAATGAGAGTACTGCTTTGGAGTATTTACGAAAAGAAAAAGGAATGACCGAACCACAAATTTTAATAAGGAAGATTAAAACGGATACATTATTCAATGTGGATGGATTTCATATGTGGCTATCAGGACGAACTGGAAAACAGTTGATTTTCAAAGGTGCAAATCAATTGGTACTTTCTCAAAATGAGAAAAATACACTGAAAAAGATATTAAAGTATACAAAACGGCAAAAAGAAAATAAAAATGTAATATTGACAGAAAATGATGCACTTACAGAACAAAGTTTGACAGAACTATATGACACATTTTTGTATAAAATAAAAAATACAGTCTATCATGTACGGTTAAGTGCGCAGGCTAAAACATTAGAAAACGGAAGAGAAACGTTTGTGAAATTAACGAATGAAGAAAAATGTCTGGTATTGTCTGAAATTCTTCATATGTTTCAGTGTCAGAGTGGCGCAGCAAATCTGAAGTTGATTAATGGACCTTCAAGCGCAGGAATTCTGGTTATGAACAACAATATAACAGGATGTAAAAAAATAACCATAATTCATCAGTCAGTAACAGGAGTATTTGAAAATGAGATTGATTTATTAGCGTTATGAGTTGGAGAACGATTGTAATTTCAAAACGAGCCAAGTTAGATCTTCAGCTTGGCTATATGGTAGTGCGAGGAGATGAAGTAACAAAAATAGTATTAAGCGAAATCGGAACGTTATTAATCGAATCCACAGCGGTGTCTCTTACTACCGGCTTGCTGGCGGAATTGGCTAAAAGAAAAGTAAAGGTGATTTTCTGTGATGAAAAAAGAAATCCTTCATCGGAGATTGTGAGTTATTATGGAAGTCATGATACCAGTAATAAAGTGCGAAAACAGATTGCCTGGAAACAGAAAACAAAAGAAGCTGTATGGACGGAAATTGTCAGCGAAAAGATTCGGAAACAAAAAGAACTACTAACATTACGAAGAAAGGATGAAGCAGAATTACTTGGACAATATTTAACAGAAATTACGTGGAATGATGGGACGAACAGAGAAGGACATGCTGCAAAAGTATATTTCAATGCATTATTCGGGATGGATTTTACCAGAACGGAAGACAGTTATATCAATGCCGGATTAAATTATGGATATTCCATACTTCTATCTATATTTGCAAGAGAAATTGTAGCGAATGGGTATATTACACAATTGGGTCTGTTTCATGATAACATGTTTAATAAATTTAATTTGGCCTCTGATATAATGGAACCATTTCGAATATTAGTAGATCAACAGGTTATACAGATGATGCCAACTAAATTAGAAAAAGAAGAAAAAATGCAACTAGTGAATATACTGAACCAGGAAGTACAAATTGATGGAAAAATACAGTATGTAAATAATGCAATCAAAATATATTGTCGGAGTGTATTTGAGGCATTGAATGAAGATGACAGTGCACTGCTTCGATTTTACAGAATTGAGCTATAGATTTATGAGAGTACTTGTTTTTTTTGATTTGCCAGTGATTACGGAAGAAAACCGAAAAGCCTATAGGAAGTTTCGAAAGTTTCTCCTAAAAAGCGGATTTATGATGTTGCAGGAATCAGTATATTGTAAATTGGCGTTAAATGGATCTGCAGTAAATGCAATTATAGAAAATGTTCATAAAAATAAACCAGAGGAAGGTCTTATACAATTGCTTTCAGTAACAGAAAAGCAATATGCAAAAATGGATATTATTGTTGGAGAAAGCAAAAGTGAGGTACTTGATACAGATGAAAGGCTGGTGATTTTGTGAAACTGGTACATGAAGATCTAAACTGTGCAATCATGTCAAATGAATCATTGTTTACTGAATGGATCATAGAATCACCAGATTATTTTTCAAAATTTTTGGATGAACTCTGGAAACAATGTGAAAATGGAACCGGACATTATGTATTATCAGATAATGAAAAAGAATTGGATATACGAAAAAATGTTGAATTGATTTTTCAACCGTTTGCCATAGATTTGAATGATAAGAGGATTCTTGGAAAGCTATATGTCGAATTGGAGCAGTTGGCTCATTCGGAACAATTCTTTGTAAGAACGCAGGAAATAACGCAATATATTTTAGAATATGTCCTGGAGTTAGAGCACCGGACAGATTATATTTTGCAAACAGAAAATGATCTAGACTTGACAATGATTTTGAAATCACTGTCGGTAAAGTGTGAAATTATGGAAGAAAGCTATTTGGAAAAGTTGGTTCAATATATAAAAATCACATCCCAGCTACTTAAAAAGAAATTGTATGTATTCGTCAATATCAGAAGTTATTTGACTGATGAGAAGATGAATCTGTTAATCAAGGAAATGATGTATCAGGAAATACATATTTTATTTATCGAAAATCAGGAAAGAAGTTGCCTGGAAGGGGGAATTCGTTATATTATAGATGCAGATGGATGCGAAATCCAATAACAAATGTTTGAGTATCATGGTTTTATGTTGAATGAGAGCATATCATTTTTGATTTGAGGTTTGAGAATGATGTAAAAACGTATGGTACTCAAGCTGTATTTAGTCCTCAAGTGCGTCTGCTCCGTTTGAGAATGATGTAAAAACGTATGGTACTCAAGCCTAAAAAGATCAATGACTGGATTATCGTTGTTTGAGAATGATGTAAAAACGTATGGTACTCAAGCAGATCAAAGTTGCCACCGAGCTGTCCGGGGTTTGAGAATGATGTAAAAACGTATGGTACTCAAGCTTTTGTTTCTTCCGGTCTTTCCAGATTCCCGTTTGAGAATGATGTAAAAACGTATGGTACTCAAGCTTTCTGTTCAAGCTCTGCTTTCAGGTCCTGTTTGAGAATGATGTAAAAACGTATGGTACTCAAGCAGGGCATTCACTGATGTAGCAACAGTTCCGTTTGAGAATGATGTAAAAACGTATGGTACTCAAGCATATTCTCCAATTTTTACATCTGGAATATCGTTTGAGAATGATGTAAAAACGTATGGTACTCAAGCATGGTTACATTTGTCATAACGAAATGAGGTGTTTGAGAATGATGTAAAAACGTATGGTACTCAAGCCAAATTCTAGTTACATCCGCAAGCATATTGGTTTGAGAATGATGTAAAAACGTATGGTACTCAAGCTTTGAATCCATTTGCAAGTTCAAAGAATGGTTTGAGAATGATGTAAAAACGTATGGTACTCAAGCACGCAGACGCAAAGCTGAATATCATCTGGGTTTGAGAATGATGTAAAAACGTATGGTACTCAAGCTGTACATACCAGTCATTGGTATGCTTCTTGTTTGAGAATGATGTAAAAACGTATGGTACTCAAGCTAAAACGTAAGGTTGTAAAACCAAAGGGTGGTTTGAGAATGATGTAAAAACGTATGGTACTCAAGCAAGAATTGCGCAGAGTGTGCTTAACGCAAGGTTTGAGAATGATGTAAAAACGTATGGTACTCAAGCGTTCTCTACTTACATCGTAAACATTTGCTTGTTTGAGAATGATGTAAAAACGTATGGTACTCAAGCTTACTTTTTCATTTCAGATACAAATACACCGTTTGAGAATGATGTAAAAACGTATGGTACTCAAATACAGAAAGAATCAAAACGCCTATATCCTGAGACAGGAACACGAAAAGGTTTGAGAGTCTTGTTAATAGAAAATTATGAAAAATGAGCGAAGTTTGAGCGGAGTTCTTGAAGAATGAGCGAAGTTTTGAGCGAAGTATTAAAAATGAACAGAAATTTGCATACTTTTTAAAGTGGAGCCGATAAAAATATTATTTTATTAACAATCTTCATTCAGACACTGCCATGAGTGACAAACTCAGGTGGTGTATGGATTTGTCTGTCTAAATACATCTAATTACAGTTTTTCCCCTTTCCCTTGCCAAACCCCCAATATTTGTTTATACTATTAAACAGAAAATTGGGTTGGTAGAATTATGAGTAGAATA
>CAKRTP010000068.1 GCA_934402155.1 uncultured Blautia sp.
CAATCCGTACAGTAGTTAAAGCGGCTTCTTCAAAGAGCAGCAAAAAAGTAATTGTAGATATTCTGCAATAAAGAAAGAAACGGAGCTGTGGAAACATGGCTCCTTTTTACATCTCAAAGGGAGTTTTTTATGGAAGATTTATTAAAGGTCGGAGTGATCACTACTACACATGGTGTGCGGGGAGAAGTAAAAGTATATCCTACTACAGATGATGCAGAGCGCTTTCTGGATCTGGATTATGTGCTACTGGATACAGGCAGGGAATACCGCAGACTGGACATTAAGAATGTGAGATTTTTCAAGAATCTTGCGATCCTCAAATTTGACGGAATCGACAATATCAATGATATCGAAAAATACAAAGGCTGCAGTCTCTGGATTCCGAGGGAAGAAGGTCAGGAACTGGGAGACGATGAGTACTATATTGCGGACCTTCTGGGAATGAATGTGGTTCTGGAGGACGGAACAGAATTTGGAACACTTAAGGATGTCATGGAAACAGGTGCAAATGATGTTTACATCATCAATTCCAGAGAACACGGAGAAGTTCTTCTTCCGGCGATCAAAGAGTGTATCCTGAATGTGGATCTGGAAAGCAGTACAATGACCATACATTTGATGAAGGGACTTATATAAATGAATTTTCATGTTTTGACACTTTTTCCGGAAATGATCGAGCAGGGAATGAATACCAGTATCATCGGACGCGCGATCGCGGGAGGATTTCTTTCTGTCAACGCGATCAATATCCGTGACTATGCGTTTAATAAACATCAGAAGGTGGATGATTATCCCTACGGGGGCGGAGCCGGTATGCTGATGCAGGCGGAACCGGTCTATCTTGCATATCAGTCCATTGAAGAAAAAATCGGTTACAGACCACGTGTGGTTTATCTGACACCTCAGGGAAGTGTGTTTAACCAGGCTATGGCGAAGGATTTTGCAAAAGAGCAGGATCTTGTTTTCCTGTGCGGACATTATGAGGGAATTGATGAGCGTGTACTCGAGGAAGTGGTCACGGATTTTGTTTCCATCGGTGATTATGTGCTTACAGGCGGTGAACTTCCGGCAATGGTCATGATGGATGCCGTCTCAAGAATGGTTCCGGGAGTTTTAAGTAATCAGGAATCCGGAGAAACAGAGTCTTTTGCAGGAAATCTCCTCGAATATCCGCAGTACAGCAGACCGGAAGAATGGCACGGTAAAAAAGTACCTCCTGTCCTTTTATCAGGACACCATGCCAATATCGAAGCATGGCGAAGAGAGCAGTCTATCCTGCGCACTGCAAAAAGCCGGCCGGATCTTCTAAAAAAGGCAGACCTTACAAACAAAGAATGGAATCAGGTCCGCCAGTGGAAGAAACAATGGAAAGAAGAAAACGAAAAGAACGATAGGCAATAAAAGGAGTAATTATGAAAACATCAGATTTTTATTATGATCTTCCGAAGGAACTGATCGCACAGGATCCGCTGGAAGACCGCAGTTCTTCCAGGCTTCTTCATCTTTCTATGAAAGACGGATCCATGGAACACAGACATTTTACAGATATCCTGGACTATCTTCATGAGGGAGACTGTCTGGTCATCAATGATACAAGGGTTATTCCAGCCCGTCTTTACGGCCATAAAGAAGAAACAGGTGCCCTGATCGAGATCCTGCTTCTGAAACGCCGTGAAAACGACATCTGGGAATGTCTCGTAAAACCAGGCAAAAAAGCAAGACCAGGTGCCAAGATCACTTTTGGAGACGGAATCTTAAAAGGTGAGATCATCGATGTCGTTGATGAAGGAAACCGCCTGATTCAGTTCCATTACGACGGGATTTTTGAGGAGATTCTGGATCAGCTGGGAGAAATGCCTCTTCCTCCGTATATCACACATAAATTAAAAGACAAGAACCGTTATCAGACTGTGTATGCGAAGAATGACGGTTCTGCAGCAGCACCGACAGCCGGACTTCATTTTACAAAGGAACTCCTGGAGCAGGTGAAGGCGAAAGGTGTTAAGATTGCCCATGTGACACTTCATGTAGGTCTTGGGACTTTCCGTCCGGTCAAGGTTGATGATGTAGAACAGCACCATATGCATTCTGAGTTTTATATGGTGGAAGAAGACCAGGCGAAGCTTATCAATGACACAAAGAAACAGGGCGGCAGAGTGATCTCTGTAGGAACCACAAGCTGCCGTACTCTGGAATCTGCAACAGGTGAGGATGGGATTTTGCGTGCCGGAAGCGGGTGGACAGAGATCTTCATCTATCCGGGTTATCGTTTCAAAATGATCGACGGACTGATCACTAATTTCCATCTTCCGGAATCTACGCTTATGATGCTGGTCTCTGCCCTTGCAGGCAAAGAACATATCATGGCAGCTTATGAAGAGGCTGTGCGCCGGAAATACAGATTCTTTTCATTTGGGGATGCCATGCTCATTCTGTAAACTGGGACTACCCTTTTTTCTCCATCTTTGCTATAATAGGCATATTGGAGGAAAGAGGGTTTTTTGTTACTATATAAGAAATTACCTCGCAATGTTGAGCTTCGCCTTCAGGAATCGTGGCAGAATAGGATATGTACAGGAGGATATATATGGATACACCAACAATCGCACAATACTATAGAGAGACAGATCCGGCCAAGCGCAGGGCACTTCTGGAGCAGGCAATCGCAGAAGAAGGAAACACGGAGGAAAATCAGGCACGTAAAGAAGTCTGGGATGCCCGTTACTGTATGAAATCAGATCTGGGAGGACAGGCAGATGGTTATCTGAAGTTCTGGATGACGATTGAATTCAATCGCACTTCCGGTAACAGACTTTTTGGAGTAAAGGGAGCAAGAAAGGGACTTCAGAAGGAACTGGATCAGGTGCGTTTCCATGAACTGGCCCAAAAGAGTGAGCTGCACAGAGAACTTGTTTATCGTGAATGTGAGCATCTTGTAAAGATGTACATGGATCTCTGCCAGACAGATAAGAGTTACAATACGATACTTTGCGGACTGGTGACGATGAAGAAAAACGATGTCAAGTCAAAACTTAAGAATGATATCTATGAGACAGCCGTAAATGTACCAAAAATCCTTGAGATGGAGGAAGAACTGGCTCTGCTCACGAAAGCAGCCCGCAAGGTCTTTGAAGACTATTTTCCGGGTGAGGGCAGCATGCCGGAATAAATCCCGGCAAAATAAGAAATACTACATATAAAAACGGAGGCAGCAATGGATTTAAGCAAAGTGACTGCATACAAGGTCATCCAAGAAAAAAAATTAACTGACATCCGTTCTACAGGCTACCTGCTCCGACACATCAGAACCGGAGCAAGAGTAATGCTCATTGAGAACGACGATGAAAACAAAGTGTTCAATATCGCTTTTCGAACCCCACCGAAGAACAGCACAGGTGTTGCCCACATTCTGGAGCACAGCGTGCTCTGCGGATCCAGAGAGTTTCCGCTCAAAGATCCGTTTGTTGAACTGGTCAAAGGCTCTTTGAACACTTTTTTGAATGCAATGACTTATCCGGACAAAACCTGCTATCCGGTGGCAAGCTGTAATGATCAGGATTTTCAGAACCTGATGCATGTTTACCTGGATGCGGTTTTTTATCCGAATATTTATAAAAAAGAAGAAATCTTCCGTCAGGAAGGCTGGAATTATCATCTGGAGAAACCGGAAGGACCGCTGACTTATAACGGTGTTGTTTATAACGAAATGAAGGGAGCTTTTTCTTCTCCTGACGATGTTCTGGAGCGCGAGATCATGAATTCTCTGTTCCCGGATATCACTTATGGATGTGAGTCCGGTGGTGATCCTGATCATATTCCGGATCTTAGTTACGAAGAATTCCTTGACTTCCACAGAACTTACTATCATCCGTCCAACAGCTATATTTATCTGTACGGAAATATGGACATGGCAGAGAAACTGGATTTTATTGACAGACATTATCTTTCTGCCTTTGATACTTTGAGTGTAGATTCGCAGATTGCAGGTCAGAAGCCTTTTTCCGGCATGCAGGATCTGACGAAGGAATATCCGGTTGCAGAGAGTGAGAGCGAGGAGGATAATGCATATCTTTCCTACAATGTTGTCGTAGGAACGGCGATGGACAGTCTCACAGGTATTGCATTTGAGGTTCTGGATTATGCACTTCTGAGTGCACCGGGTGCGCCGCTTAAGAAAGCACTTCTTGATGCCGGGATCGGCAGAGATATCTATGGTGCATATGAGGACGGAATCCGACAGCCATATTTTGACATTATTGCAAAAGGGGCGAATGCAGACAAAAAAGAGGAATTTGTTTCTACCATCCGTAAGGTTCTCGGAGAAGTTGCAGAGACAGGAATCGATCAGAAAGCTCTTGATGCCGGAATCAACAGCATGGAATTCCGTTACAGAGAGGCAGATTTTTCCTCTTACCCGAAGGGACTGATCTATGGCCTTGATATTCTTGGAAACTGGCTTTATGATGATGAACATCCGTTTGCACAGGTTGAACTGATCCCTGTATTTGAGAAACTGAAATCACTCAAAAATACAGGATATTTTGAAGACCTGATCAAAAAATATCTTCTTGACAATCCGCATGGCTCTGTGCTGACACTTGTGCCTTCCAGAGGCCTCGCAGCCAGGGCGGCAAAAGCTCTCGAAGACAAACTGGCTGCTTATCTTGGGGGACTTACCGAAGAAGAAAAGCAGGAGATGGTAAAGCGTACAGGTGACCTTGAGGCATATCAGGAGGCTCAGGAAGATCCGGAAGCAGCAAAATGCATTCCGATGCTTAAGAGAGAAGATATCCGCAAGTCAGCAGATAAATTCTGCAATGAGGAGATGGATGTGGATGGAAGTCTTTTCCTGTATCATGAGGTTTCAACGAATGGTATCGGTTATCTTGATCTGATGTTTGACCTTAAGAATCTTGCTCCGGACAAAGTTCCGTATGTTGGACTTCTTAAATCTGTTCTTGGATATGTAGATACTGCACATTACACTTATGGAGAACTGTCCAATGAGATCAATGCAGAGACTGGCGGAATTGCCTGCGGTGTTGAAGTATTCGACTGTGCGGACTCTATTGATGAGTACAGAGCATTTTTTGGCGTCAAGGGTAAAGTGATGTATCCGAAGACGGATGTGCTTTTCCGTATGATTCGTGAGATCCTTAACACATCCGATGTGACAGACACCAGAAGACTTCATGAAATCATTTCGAGAGTCAAATCAAGAGCACAATCCTCTCTTGTAAGTGCAGGACATTCCACGGCAGTGCTCCGTGCAGCTTCCTATGCATCTCCTATGGCAGCTTTCCAGGACGGAATAGCAGGAATTGCATATTATCAGTTTATCGAGACACTGGACAGAGAATTTGAGAAACGTAAAGATGAGATCATAGAGAATCTGAAAAATCTGATGACTGAGATCTTTCGTCCGGAAAATTTCTGTATCAGCTATACGGGAGAGAGAGAATCTCTTGACAGTGTTCAGAAACAGGTAAGAGAATTAAAGAAAACACTTCATCAGGAAGCAGTTGAGACGTCTCCTGCTCCGATGATCTGTGAAAAGAAAAACGAAGGTTTCATGACTTCCGGACAGGTGCAGTATGTGGCACAGGCAGGAAATTTCCGCAAAAAAGGCTACGATTATACAGGAGCACTTAATATCCTCAAGGTCGCATTAAGCTATGATTATCTGTGGACCAATATCCGTGTCAAGGGCGGTGCATATGGATGTATGAGCGGATTCAAATACAGCGGAGAAAGTTTCTTTGTATCTTATCGCGACCCGCATCTGAAGCGTACTCTTGATGTTTTTGCAGGTATTCCGGATTATGTACGGAAATTCCAGGCAGATGAGCGTGAGATGACAAAATACATCATCGGAACTATCAGCGGCAAGGATGTGCCGAAGACTCCGCAGATGAAGGGAACCATCTCCAAGGGTGCCTGGTTCTGCGGTCTGACAGAAGAGATGGCACAGAAAGAACGTGATGAGATCCTTAATGCACAGGCTGAGGATATTCAGGCACTGGCCCCGCTGATCGAGGCGATCCTGTCTGATGAGGAAATCTGTGTAGTGGGAAGCGAACCGGAAGTACAGAAAGAAAAAGATCTCTTTGGAAGTGTAAGCCCTCTGATCAATGGCTGAAACTACTGAGGATTTTACAGGAGTGAATTAAATGAAAGATAATTTTAAATCCGGATTTACAGCAATCATCGGGCGTCCGAATGTTGGAAAATCAACATTGATGAATCATCTGATCGGGCAGAAGATTGCTATCACATCCAAAAAACCACAGACGACCAGAAATCGTATCCAGACTGTATATACCTGTGAAGACGGACAGATCGTTTTTCTGGATACCCCTGGTATCCACAAGGCCAAGAACAAACTTGGTGAATATATGGTCCAGGTCGCAGAGAGAACACTCAAAGATGTAGATGTGATCCTCTGGCTGGTAGAGCCTACTACTTTTATCGGTGCGGGCGAACGTCATATTGCGGAGCAGCTTAAGGGGCTCCATATTCCGGTTATACTTGTGATCAATAAGGTTGATACGGTAGATAAGGATGAAATCCTCAAAGCAATTGACACGTACCGTAAGCTTTATGAATTTGATGAGATCATTCCGTGTTCTGCACTTCGAAATCAGAACACGGAGGATATTATTCCGTGTATTTTGAAATATCTGCCATATGGACCGATGTTTTATGATGAGGATACGGTGACAGATCAGCCGCAGCGTCAGATCGCGGCAGAGATCATCCGTGAGAAGGCACTTCATGCGCTGGATGCGGAGATCCCACACGGAATCGCAGTTGCGATCGATTCCATGAAAGAACGTCCGGGCAAAAACAACCTTGTGGATATCGAAGCTACGATCATCTGTGAGAGAGATTCTCATAAGGGCATCATCATCGGTAAGCAGGGTGCCATGCTCAAAAAGATCGGCAGCAATGCCCGTTATGAACTGGAGAAGATGCTGGATTCCAGGGTTAATCTGAAGATCTGGGTCAAAGTCCGTAAAGACTGGAGAGACAGTGACTTCATGATCAAAAACTTTGGCTACAACAAAAAGGAAATCTGATAAATGAGTGATCTGATCACTGTGCAGGGAGTTGTGATCTCTGCTATGCCTGTCGGCGAATATGACAAAAGAATCGTTCTGCTGACCAGAGAAAGAGGGAAAATCTCGGCTTTTGCCAAAGGTGCAAGACGACCGAACAGTCCGTTCCTGGCAGCAGCCGATCCCTTTGTATTCGGAACTTTTACTCTGTTTGAAGGCAGAAGCAGCTATAATCTGAATCAGGTGTCCGTATCCCACCATTTTGTGGAGCTGGCAGCTATGCAGCCAGGTGTGTATTATGGATATTATTTTCTGGAACTGGCGGATTATTTCGGACGAGAAGGGACAGATGAGAGAGAGATGATGAATCTTCTTTATGTTACTGTCAGAGCTCTTCTCAATCCCAGGATGGATAGCCGTCTGATCCGATGTATCTTTGAATTGCGGACAATGGTTGAACAGGGGCTTTGCCCGGAACTGTTTCAGTGTGCCTTCTGCGGCCGGGAAGAAATTCCGGAAGGACAGGCATTTTTTTCGCAGGCTCTTCACGGGATCCTGTGTCAAAAATGTGCGTCCGGACAGAAGGGAAGTCTTCGGATTTCACCTTCGGCACTTTATGCGATGCGTTATATTGCCACAGCACCGATGGGAAAGCTGTACACATTTACAGTAAAGGATGAGGTGCTTGCGGAACTGGAACACATTATACATAGATATACGGCCGCAAATACGGACAAAAGATTCCGGAGTCTCCAGATTCTGGAGGTTATGAAATAAAAAAGTTGAAATATATTTTAAATGCGGTATAATGAGAACACTTAGGTTTTCACTAATTAAACAATGAGGAGAGATATCATGGAAAAAACAATGGAGAAAATTGTTGCTCTGGCAAAGGCCAGAGGATTCGTTTATCCTGGTTCAGAAATTTATGGAGGTCTTGCAAATACCTGGGACTACGGTAACCTTGGCGTTGAACTTAAGAACAACGTAAAACGTGCATGGTGGCAGAAATTCATTCAGGAATCCCCGTACAATGTCGGTGTTGACTGTGCGATTCTGATGAACCCGCAGACATGGGTTGCTTCCGGTCATCTTGGCGGTTTCTCTGATCCTCTTATGGACTGTAAGGAATGTCATGAGCGTTTCCGTGCAGATAAACTGATCGAGGATTTCTGCGCAGAACACGATATTGCGATCGAGGGAAGTGTAGATGCATGGTCTCAGGAACAGATGATGGACTTTATCAAAGAGCATGAAGTTCCATGCCCGTCATGCGGCAAGCACAATTTTACAGATATCCGTCAGTTCAACCTGATGTTCAAGACATTCCAGGGTGTAACTGAAGACGCTAAGAACACAGTTTACTTAAGACCTGAAACAGCACAGGGTATTTTTGTAAACTTCAAGAATGTACAGAGAACTTCCCGTAAGAAGATCCCGTTCGGTATCGGACAGATCGGTAAATCTTTCCGTAACGAGATCACACCGGGTAACTTCACATTCCGTACCCGCGAGTTTGAGCAGATGGAACTTGAATTCTTCTGCGAGCCGGATACAGACCTTGAGTGGTTTGCATACTGGAAGAAATTCTGCCTTGACTGGCTGAGTGCTCTGGGTCTTAAAGACGAAGAAGTACGTTACCGTGATCATGACAAGGAAGAACTGAGTTTCTACAGTAAAGCTACCACTGACGTAGAGTTCCTGTTCCCATTCGGATGGGGTGAACTCTGGGGAATCGCTGACAGAACTGACTATGACCTGACACAGCATCAGAATGTATCCGGACAGGATCTGACATACTTCGACGATGAGAAGAAGCAGAAATATGTTCCATACGTTATCGAGCCATCTCTTGGTGCAGACCGTATGGTACTTGCTTTCCTGTGTAGCGCATATGATGAGGAAGTTCTGGATGCAGAGAAGAACGATGTTCGTACTGTCCTTCATTTCCATCCGGTACTGGCTCCGGTTAAGATCGGTGTCCTTCCGCTGTCCAAGAAACTGAATGAAGGTGCTGAGAAGATCTTCCAGCAGCTGAGCAAGAAATATAACTGTGAATTTGATGACCGTGGAAATATCGGTAAACGTTACAGAAGACAGGATGAGATCGGAACTCCGTTCTGCATCACTTATGACTTCGAGTCTGAGAACGACGGTGCTGTAACAGTCCGTGACCGTGATACCATGGAGCAGGTTCGTGTGAAGATTGAAGAGCTTGAGGCATATTTCGCTGATAAGTTTACATTCTAAGTAAATAA
>CAKRTP010000069.1 GCA_934402155.1 uncultured Blautia sp.
AAATTCTTATAAGGGTTGGATATCCGAAGATGCGGGTTCCTGGAGTATGAATCTTGGAACTGAGAGTGAGCCGATTTCGCTGCAGGAAGACGGAAATGGAGAACTTACCTGGAAGACAGAAAATGCGAAGAAAGATACCGCCTATCCTGTTACCGTCTACTGGATCTGGCCAGAGAGGCTGGAATCTTATCTGATGAAGGCAGGTAGTACCCATACCGGAAAGTATCCCCTGTTATTTCCTGATGATGCGAAAGAGAATGATACCGGGAATCCGTCAGCACTTCCAGCGAACCTGTTCACAAAAATGTGTGAAACAGGCACTGCAACAGGTACGAATGCGGGATCAAACAGGTACTTCCGATGGGAGAATCAGGAAACTTTCGGGAAAACAGTGAATGCTGGCACGCTTTTGGGACTTAGAAATGAGTTTCATTCGTTTGTCTACAGGGAGGCTGCCGCTTATTATGATTCGGCAGACCAGTATCTGGGAAAGAATGTTCAGTATGTAAAACTGAAACTGACAGCAGAGTAAAAATGATGGACAGGGTGGTGATAACATGGAGCAGCAGACAGAGGAGAAGCAGAAAGAGAGAAAGCAGGACAGAAGGAAACTGTCCAGGCGAAAAAAGAAGGCTGTTCTGGCTGTGATCGCTGCGGCACTTGCTCTTCTGGTCCTGCCGGTTATGGCATGGTTGTATATGCAGAGAAGTATGGAAACGATCACAAAGATAAATATGCCGGCGCTGTTTATCGGAGCAGGAGATACGAAGCCGATCCAGGAGCTGGAACTCAGCAACATTGATGTCTCGGCAGAACAGAAGTACAAGGATATCGTTTTTTGCGTGTACAGTACCAAGCCTGGTCTGGATTATGATATTCAGCTGGCACATACTACAAACATCGGATTTACCTATACGATCTATAAAGCTTCACTGGCACCTTCGAATGGTGAGGTGAGTTATCTGAATGAGCGGTACACAAAAGAGAATGAGCTGGCTGGCAGATACTTAAATAAAGGTGATAATGGTCATGCCAACAGTACTTATCACGAAACAACATATGACCAATATAATAGTGTTCAGGCAGCAGCAGAGCCTCTCTACTGGAGGACAACGAATAAGGAAACGCTTCCTGGTTCAGCACACAATGGAAATTATATAAATTATTATATTTTACGTATCTCATGGGATGAAACGGTTCAGGATAACAAGGAGACGGACATGGTATATCTTATGGCCGGATAAAAAGAAAGATCTTATTTTCGGGAGGTAATCAGCAGATGAAGAGAAATTTCATTCTTCGAGTGGGGGCAGTCTTGCTGTCAGTCGGCTGCGCAGCAGTCGGAATGGGAACAAATACAGAAACGGTGCTGGCGGAGGAGACAGCTGATTCATTTACTCTGGAATCACAGGACTCTCAAAATATGACAGAAATCGAGGCAGATGAGCTGACACTCAGCTCAGTGGAACTGAAACTGGATCAGGATCTGGAGAAAGTTCCGGCTGTGTTTTCAGATTATGTAGATGATCTTTCGGCTTATTCCGTGACTCTGGTGTATTCTGACGGCTCAGAAAAGCTTCTGGATGGAGAAGATTCGAATTACAGTCTGACGGTTACCTATGAAGATTCGAAGGATGAGGAGCAAAACACACACAAAATCTGTCATGCTGTTGTGAAAGAAGCCTCAACAGGAAAAGAATTTGAAGATACGCAGGAGATCATTCTGGGCAGGACGGCACCAGATGAGATCAGTACAGAAGAGATGACAACCCTGATGCTGCAGGCAGAAAAGAAATGGCTGATTGTTCAGTCTGCTCCGGATATCAGCGGCACCTATGCGCTGAACAGTGACAAAACGATAAAAAATATCTGTTATGCCGCAACAGATGGAGAGGTTATCTGCACAGAAGATATTCTGAAACTTCAGAAGGGCAGGACATATCAGTTCCTGATCACACTGCAGTAGGGAATCTTCTATCTGTCTGAGATAGCTTCGGATACTTTGGCAATTCCTCCTTAAATCCGAGAAAAAACACCCCCGACAGAGCGGTTTGGCTGCTCTGTCAGGGGTGTTTTGAGTTAAGTTAATAAAAATCAGAATCGTTTTATAATGACAGTCTTTGATTTTTTGCGGAACAGTTTATTGTATGCAGAATATTTTGATTTCGGAACGCGGACGGTCATCTGTTTTACACCCTGATCGATCTGAGAGGTGACAACAGTGAGTTTGGTACTCTTGATCGTGATGATGCATTTGGCTTTTACATTCCGGAATGCCTGAGAATTGATACGTGTCAATCCGGTACCGATCGTGACGGATTTAAGATTTCGGCAGTTATAAAATGCCTGGCTTCCGATAGCAGAAACATTATTTCCGATCACAACGCTGGAAAGCTTTTTCTTATTGGCAAAGGATTTCGTCCATACGGAAGTTACTTTGTAGGTGACTCCGGCGTATTTGATCGTGTGAGGAATCACTGCTCTGGTGATATTGTTATCGGAAGTTCCGTAACAGGTTACGGCGTTCTTGTCTTTTACACGGTAGGTCAGAGAGGAACTGGTGTAATTAAGCCTCCACTGAGCGTACAGCATGATATTTTCGCTGATCTCAATCTCCTGTCCCGGTAAGTAGCGTGTACCGCTTCCGTCAGCTTTTGTATTCCATCCGGCAAAGAAACGGGAAGTACAGTAAGGTGCTCCTTTGATCTTTACGGTTTCGCCGCGGCTGTAGAGCTTTTCGTCGGAAGGAATGTTTCCTGTCTCCAGATCGGTGTTTTCGTCATAGATGATCTGATATTTATCCGGTACAGGAGTCGGTGCTGTATTTAATGTCTTTGTATGTGCCTTGATGGAGAAGCAGTATGGATTGGATGTTGTTGCGACATCCTTCCAGTTTTTGGAGTTTTTGGTATAAAAACTCTGACCGGTATTAATTCCGGAAACAGATTCGATCCAGCCGAAATCTACAGATCTTTCGATATAGTAGTCAATCGGTGAACCCACCAGAGTCAATACAACTGAAAACTTCGAACGAGGATTCAGCTGAACCGGGGTTGGAAGTGTAATGGTATCAATACCGGCAAGCTCCTGTGTGTATTTAAATGGTTTCGCGTAGGCAGGTGTTCCGCTTGTAGGATCTTTTGGATTACGTAAATCAGTATAAATCTGAATCTGGTATGTGGCATTATCTGAACTGGAAGCGGCTACAATTTCTCCGAGCTGTTCATAGTTTCCGTTGCCTGCTTTTGCAGTAAAAACATTGGCGATTGAGTAGCCAGGTGAACATGAGAAAGTATAATAACAGGGATTTGCACCGTCATAAAAATAATTATTCGGATATGCCTGCTGGGTGGTGGCTGTGTGGCATACGAGATTGCATAATGACTGATCTTCATAGGAAATATAAAAATATCCATTATCGCCCCAGTCAGTATCATAGCTGTTTTTTACGATCCAGGCACCGTTATTACGGACACCGGAGTAAGGACCGAAATTCTTTTTGGAATAATTATCATTCCATCCGACAAGAGTAACTGCATGATTTACATAGTCAGAGTACGGAAAACAGGATGCAGCAGTATCCGGGTTGTAATACATGCCGGAGTCATCCATGTACATCATGACTGCTACAGATCCATACTCGGAGAGAAGTGCTTTGGTTCTTGTCTTGTCATATTGAGAAAAAATCGCGTCTTTCATGTAGACAGAAGTGTCATAAGCGAGATTTTTGTTTGGAACCATATAAGCTGAATAGTCCATTATATGATATTCGTCAGTAGGAAGCGGCACTTTGTCTTCAGTGGTCATACCGGACCAGGTGCTGAGGAAAAAGGAAGCGATCATACTGTTGCCGCCGTCGTGATAATCCATTCCCTTGTGGATAAATCTGTCATTTGGTGTATTTCTGAGCGGATCATTCGTGCGGTGAGCAAGGAAATAAGCAAGATGCTCTTCGGAAAGATCCCAGCATCCAAGATTCTGAGCCAGAAGACTGGTCTCCATATTGGAAGCCATACTGAATGCCCAGCAGATACCAAAAGGATTCTGATATTTGACAGGGCTTACAAGACCTTTTTTTCGGGAATCATATACCTTGGGGAAGGAAGCATATGTCGCAGCGGTATGCGGCATAGTGGAAAAATCACTGTCAGCCTCGGCCATAGGTGTGAGTTGTTTGAGGCCGGTCATCATTGCCAGCTGTTCCTGACGTTCCTCTTCGGTCATAGGGCGGCCGAGGATATAGTCTGGTTCGTCATCATCTGTGCCGGAACTGAAAAGGTCATCTGCATCAGAAGAAAAAAGCTCATCTGCAGTGTTCTGAGAGAAATCTGAAGAAGTATCTGAAGGAGCATCCGTATCTTCAGCAGTGTCTGTATCAGGAGTTGCTTCCTGCGGATCATCAAGATCTTCTTCAATGAGATCCACATCATCCAAAGAAGGTTCTTCCTCGGCAGATGAGATAAAATCAATGTCAGCAGATTCAGCCCAAACTGTCTGCACTCCGGAAGAGAGACTTCCTGTCAGGACAGCAGCGGAAAGAATAACTGACAGACTGCGTAGTAATCTGGGTGTTTTCTTATTCATATCAGATCCTCCATAAAATTATTAGACTGCTATGATATCTATGATCCTCCGCAGATACCATATCAGGGGATGAGTATCCCTACTATTATAATAACATGAAAAAATGCTCCGGACAACAAAGTTCGGAGCATTTTGTAATAATAATAAAAGGTCTAAATCAATCAGTTGTTGATGACAACACCTTTCTGCAGCATAACATTTGCATACAGTGCCTTCTCACTTGTGGAGATGATGCAGTAAGCTGTTTTGGCTTCATCGTAGAATGCAAAACGCTCGATATTTCCAACAACTGCGTCTCCTCTGTCGTCATATTTGCGGATGATTTCTTTGTATGTATCCCAGATTGGTGTCTCTACGGTATCACCAGGCATTACTTCCATCAGGTTTACCGGATGTTCTACATAAGTATCCAGTGGGAAAACCTTGAGGATAGCTTCAAGGATCTCCGGTACACCGTGTCCGTCACAGCGGATGGTGATCGCATTCTTGCCCATGGATTCTACCGGGAAGTTGCCGTCTGCGATAACAAGACGGTCACTGTGACCCATTTCGCATAATACCTTTAATAATTCTGGTGATAAGATTTCAGGAATTCCTTTTAACATATCTTTATGCCTCCGTTTATTAAATTTTGTAAATTGTGTCAATCTTTCTCAGAGATTGCTCGGATATAATTACTGTACCTGTATTCAATCTATTTTTCAAGAGAATATTTTCCGATAAAAGATGAAATTTTTACACTATTGTGAATGATTGCAAAAAGCACTTTTTTTGATTGACAAAAAGGGATGTCAGATGTATGATTAACTCAAACGGAAACGTTTCGGTTTTGGAAATGTTTCCTGTCACTGAGATATTTATAACAGGAAAACATACACACATTATGAGGAGGAAAATCACTATGCCACTTGTTACATCAGAAGAAATGCTGTCCAAAGCTCAGGAAGGCGGTTACGCAGTAGGTGCATTTAATGCAGAGAATATGGAGATGGTGAAGGCAATCATCCAGGCAGCAGAGGAGCTCAAAGCACCGGTTATGATCCAGACAACACCATCCACGATCAAATATGGAACAGTAGAAACTTATGCAGCGATCGTTGCAGCAGAGGCAGCAAAAGCAACTGTTCCGGTATGCCTTCATCTGGACCACGGCAGCAGCTTTGAACTTGCCATGCAGGCGATGCATGCAGGGTACACTTCCGTTATGATCGATGGATCAAAACTGGATTTCGAGGGGAATATTGCAGAGACAAAGCGTGTGGCAGATGTTGCACGGGCCCTGGGTATCCCATGTGAAGCTGAACTCGGAAAGGTTGGCGGCAAAGAGGATGACCTGGAAGCAGAAGCAGATACCAATACAGATCCGCAGGAAGCAAAAGAATTTGTTGAGCGTACAGGAGTTACTTCTCTGGCTGTTGCCATCGGAACTGCACATGGCTTTTATGTAGGAACACCGGTCCTCGATAAAGAACGTCTCAGCGAGATCCGTGAAGTTGTAGATATTCCGCTTGTACTTCACGGCGCATCCGGCTTAAGTGACGAGGACGTTATGGACTGCGTAAAACGTGGTATCTGCAAAGTGAATTTTGCTACCGAACTTCGTGCAGCATATTCCAGGGCAGTCAGAGAACTTCTCACAGAAAAACCGGACACGATCGATCCGAAGGCATATGGAAAGACAGCAATTGCAGCAGTCAAAGAACTTGTGATGGCAAGAATGAAAGTCTGCGGCTGTGACGGCAAAGCAGAATAAGAAAGCAGAGAAACAAGATGGCAGCAACAATGAAAGACATAGCCAGACGGACAGGACTTGGCCTGGCTACGATTTCCTCTTATTTTAACGGAGGAAATGTCAGGGAAAAAAACAGAATAAAGATTGAAGAGGCCATAGAGGAACTCCATTACGAGGTCAACGAAGTCGCAAGGGGACTTAAGACCAATGCGACAAAGACGATCGGTGTTGTGATCCCGGAGCTGAATAATATATTCTGTGCTGAGATCATAACGGGGATGGAGGATATTCTCAGAAGTCATGGCTATGCTACGATTGTATGTGACTGTCGTACAGATAAGAAACTGGAGCAGGAAGCGGTGGAATTTCTGATCCGTCGTCGGGTAGATGGGATCATCAATATGCCGGTGGATGAAACAGGAGCACACCTGAAGAGATTTCAGAAGACGGGCAGGCCGATCGTGCTGATCGACCGCAGGATCCAGGGAATCCCGTGTGACAGTGTTCTGGTGGATAACAGGAAAGCTGCTGAGGAAGCAGTGCGGCTTTTTATAGAAAAAGGGCACAGAATGATTGGAATCATCGGCGGACCTGAGGGGATTTTTACAGCAGAGGAACGTCTGACAGGATATTGTACAGCACTTGAAAATGCAGGGATTTCAATAAGAAATTCGCTGGTTTATCGTGGGGATTATACGATCAGGGGTGGTGTCAGAGGCCTGGAAGAGCTTGTCCGGAACAATCCGGATATGACTGCGGTTTTTGTGACTAATTATGAAATGACAATGGGAGCGATGATCGGGGTTAACGAACTGGGAATCCAGATTCCGGAACAGCTTTCCATAATAGGGTTTGATAACCTTCCGTTTGCAAGGGCATGCCGTCCGAAGCTTACGATCGTATCACAGCCGACAGACGGAATTGCCAGGGAGGTTGCAAGGATCATGCTGGAGCGTCTGGAAAATAAAGAGTCACAATCAGAAGAACATTTTAAAGAGAAACTTCAGACAGAGATCATGGAAGGAAAATCCGTGCGTGTTCTGAAAAGATAACTGTTAAATGCTGTAATACAGGAAAACAGGGTTTTTACAAAAATGGGAGCAGCAAAATGATGAGATCATATTTATTGGGAATTGATATCGGAACAAGTGCCTGTAAGGTGGCTGTGTTTGACAGAAACGGAAAAGTTCTTGCAGCAGCCAGTGGTGACTATCCGGTATATTATCCGCAGGAAGGCTGGGCAGAACAGAATCCGGAAGAATGGTGGGATGCGGTCTGCCGGGCAACGAAAGCAACGATACAGAAAGCCGATATTAAGCCGGATGAGATTGCGGGAATTGGAATCGATGGACAGAGCTGGTCAGCGATCGCCATTGATAAAGAAGGAAAAGTGCTGACAAATACGCCAATCTGGATGGATACCAGAGCACAGTCCATCTGTGACAGACTGAATCAGGAAATTGGTGCAGAGAAAATTTTTGAGGTGGCAGGAAATTCTCTTCAGCCATCTTATTCTACCGCGAAGATCCTCTGGTATAAGGAAAATCTTCCGGAAGTATATGCAAAGATCGACAAGATCCTTCAGTCGAACAGCTATATTGCATATAAACTGACAGATGTGATCTCGCAGGATGTATCACAGGGATATGGACTTCATTGTTTTGACATGAAAAAAGCCTGCTGGAATGAGGAAATGTGTAAACTTCTGGGAATTCCAATGGAATTTCTTCCGGAGATCTGTGACTGTGACCATGTTGTTGGTACAGTGACAGCGAAGGCAGCAGCAGAGTGTGGCCTTGCAGAAGGTACACCGGTAGTTGCCGGCGGCCTTGATGCAGCCTGCGGAACACTTGGTGCAGGTGTGATCCATTCCGGTGAGACCCAGGAACAGGGCGGTCAGGCCGGTGGAATGAGCATCTGCACAGATGAATACAAAGCTGATCCGCGACTGATCCTGAGTTATCACGTGGTTCCGGGCAAATGGCTCCTTCAGGGAGGAACCACCGGAGGCGGAGGGGTTATGCGCTGGTTTGAGCGTGAATTTGCAGATTATGAGCGGATGATGAAGGAGCAGACAGGAGTTTCTTCACTGAATCAGCTCAACGAACTTGCGGAAAAAATCACACCAGGCTGTGACGGTATGGTATTCCTTCCATATATGTCAGGGGAACGTTCTCCTATCTGGAATCCATACGCCAAGGGAGTTTTTTACGGGCTTGACTTTGCAAAGACAAAAGGGCATATGGTTCGCGCCTGCATGGAAGGTGTGGCACTTTCTCTGAGGCACAATCTTGAAGCTGCAAAAGAAGCCGGGGCAGAGGTGGAAGTCTTAAGAGCTATGGGTGGTTCTGCGAATTCTCTTCTCTGGACGCAGATCAAATCCGACATCACAGGAAAGCCGATCGTCGTACCGGCATCCGATACGGCAACCACACTCGGAGCAGCCCTTCTCGCCGGAGTCGGAGCCGGGTTCTACAAAGACTATGATGAAGCAGTTTCACTCACCGTCAAAGAGACCCGCCGCCACGAACCAAACCCGGAAAATAAAGTCATCTATGACCAGACTTATCAGACCTATCTTGAACTCTACAAGTCCCTGGCCCATATGATGACTGCTAAAATATAATCGTAACTGTTCACTCCGTTCACAGTAACTTGGTCAAAATGCATTCCAAATCACCTTCGGTGATGGCATTTTGCCCCGTATGTCTCGGGATATTACCTGTGAACAAGTTTTACGAACAGTTACATATAATCAATAAAGTGTCCCCATGCAGGACACTTTACATACATAAACAACCAGGAGAGAACACCCTCATCATAATCTTCAGCATTGAATAACCAGGAGCAGTTTTGATTTTAATGCAGGGGGAGTCTGAGGGGGCGACGCTCGCCCCC
>CAKRTP010000070.1 GCA_934402155.1 uncultured Blautia sp.
AGTGCCATGCAATCATCAGAAAAAAATGTCTAGGTTGTTTTATGACCACATTTTTACCCAGTTTTTGTTACTGCTTGGGCATATTTCCTACCACTGAGTACCATTTACCGTTAGAAGTTCATGAGTCGTTAAACCGCATATTTCCTGTATTTATGCGTGTTTCCGGAGATACTGAAATTTCACTGCCACATTTTCGGTGACATTGCCATTGATTATTTACCTCTTTATCTTAAATCTGACCATGTTTACACAGGAAAGAATATCCTCATCAGAAACATGGTCAGGTAATTGTTAATTGTATTTTTGAAACTTATTAAGTTTAACATAAATAAATGACTGATTCAAGATACCGTAATGAGAAAATTTCGATTCCTGCCTAAAATGAATTTTCAAATCCGTCTTTCTTTTATGCAGCAGAATTTATCTGCTCAATGAAATCCGAACAATTTTTATTACAAAATTCTGCAATTTCATGTTATACTTACTGTAAAAACAGATACAAAGAAGGAATGAGCAGCATGAGATACAAAGACGAGATAAAGATCGGTGTCATGGCTGTATGCTTCTGCTTCGCGATGGTACTGATCTATGCAGTTGTCCCTAAGGATGTCAGCGTCCTCAAGGCACGCAGTACCAGCACCTTTAAGGAAGCACCTGAGACTGCCGCAGAGGCACAGGAGCAGGCCCAGGCAGAAGCTGAGGATGCCGGATTTACCATTTATTCCACGGACGACAATTACGATTATGACACCTCTGATGATTCTGATATTGATTCTTCGGATGCGGACACCAGCCAGGATGACAGCGGAAGTTCAGATACTTCGGATGATACTGCTTCCTCCGGTGATTATGCAAATGAGGATACCGGTGGCGATGATTATGATACGTCTGATCAGATCACCTATCCGACAGAAGATGGTTCTGATACCTCTCAGGATGACGGCAGTTCAGGAGATATTCAGACAGATTATGACATCGGCGGGTCAGACTCCGACATGTCCGAAGAACCTCCTATTCAGGAAGACTACTATTATTAACAACAAAGGCGATGAGCATGATGATTTCTGATAACAACCATCATGTCCATCGCCTTTTTCATATCTGCAGACATTTCCAATTCCCAAAGAAAAACTATCTGCCTTTCACCAGCTCATCTGTGCATATTATCCGGATCAAATATTGCCTCTGAACCGGAGAACAATTCCTCTACTGCACTTTCATATACTGCACATTTCTCACTTTTTTTGATCTTTTTGATATACTTTTTATTGTTCGCAAACAGAGGTGCCATATAAAACCACAGTTCTTTCATCTTGAAGAGGACATTTCGATCTCCGGAAGCCTCCGCACAATATCTATGATATATCAGATCATGAAATCTGCGCAGTTCTTCACCCGTAAGCTTCGCACCGCCCCGAAGTTCACGCGCAAGAGCCGGGTTGGAAAGCGTTCCTCTGCCTGTCATCACTGCGTCAAGTTCCGGGAATCTTTCACAGAGCTTCTGATAATCCTCCACTGAAAAAATATCACCATTATAGCATACCGGATTTCTGCTCATCGCAAAAGCCTCTGCGAATGCCTCCAGATTCGGAGTGTTTTTGTAAAAATCCTTCTGCACCCTTGGATGTATGATCAGTTCTTCCAGCGGAAATCGGTTGTACACCTTCATGAGTTCTGAAAATTCTGATGCATCATCCATCCCCAGGCGGGTTTTGACAGAGATCCTGATATCGCACTTCTCAAAAACCGTATCCAGAAAACGTTCCAGTTCTCCTGGGTCCTCAAGGAAACCGGCTCCGCAGCCCTTGGTGACGACTGTCCTGGAAGGGCAGCCCAGATTCAGATTCACTTCACTGTAACCATATTCCCTGATAAGTTCCACAACGCGGAGAAAATCCTCTGCTTTCCTGGTAAGAATCTGTGGAACCGCATACATTCCCCTGTTATTCTCCGGCAGAAGATCCTTTTTTTCTCTTCCGCTCAGATTCAGATTCTGTTTGGCACGGATAAAAGGAATAAAATATTTGTCAAAACCGTCGAAACATTCAAAAAGAGTGTTTCGATATACATAATTTGTAATTCCCTCTAACGGGGCAAGATAGAGCTTCATTTGTCTTCTTCCAGTGTTCCAAGATAATAGAAGCCTCTGCACTCATTCAGACGAACTCTGACATATTTGCCCAGAAGATCCTTGTTTCCCGGGAAATGTACCAGAAGATTGTATTCTGTCCTTCCGGTGAAGATTCCCTTTTCTTTGCTCTCTTCTTCTACAAGAACCTCCTGTACACTGCCTTCAAATCTTGAGGAACGTCTGCGGCCTTCGTTCTGTACCAGTGCCAGAAGACGGTTAAATCTTTCTTTTGCAACATCTGGCTCAATCTGATTTTCCATAGTTGCAGCAGGTGTGCCGCTTCGTTTGGAATAAAGGAAGGTAAATGCAGTATCATATCCGCATTTTGCCACGACGTCCAGTGTTTCCTGGAAATCTTCTTCTGTTTCGCCAGGAAAACCGACAATGATATCTGTGGTCAGTGAAATATCCGGGATTGCTTTTCGGATACGTTCTACCAGATCAAGATATTTCTCCTTGTCATAGCGGCGATTCATGATCTTGAGAATGCGGCTGCTTCCTGACTGAAGCGGCAGATGAAGATGATGGCAGATTTTTTTGCTCTTTGCCATTGTCTCTATCAGTTCATCGGAAAGATCCTTCGGATGAGAAGTCATAAAACGAATTCTCTTCAGTCCTTCGATATCCTCCAGCATTTCCAGAAGCTGTGCAAAAGTAACCGGATTCTCCAGAGTCTTTCCGTAAGAGTTGACATTCTGTCCCAGAAGCATGACCTCGGAGACACCATCTGCAACAAGACGCTTTACTTCTTTTATGATTGCCTCCGGTTCACGGCTGCGTTCACGGCCACGGACATACGGAACGATACAGTAACTGCAGAAATTGTTGCAGCCAAACATGATATTGACACCGGATTTAAAAGTATAATTTCGTTCTGTCGGAAGATCCTCCACGATCTGGTCGGTACCTTCCCAGATATCTACAAGCTGCTGCTCAGACTGCTGCATCTGATAAAAAAGCTCTGCAAATTTAAAAATATTGTGGGTACCAAAAACAAGATTTACGAAGGGATATGTCTTTCTGATCTTGTCCACAACATGCTGTTCCTGCATCATGCAGCCAAAAAGAATAATCTTCATATCAGGATTTTTGTCCTTCAGACTGTGAAGATGTCCCAGTCTTCCGTAAACCTTGAGGTTTGCATTCTCACGGACAGTACAGGTATTGTAGATCACAACATCTGCCTCTTCATCATCCTGTCTGTGATATCCAATTTCATCCATAATACCAGCCACAACCTCAGACTGTTTCTCGTTCATCTGACAGCCAAATGTAGTAAGGCAGTAAGTCAGCGGACGGCCAAGTGTATTTGATTTCTGGGCGGTGAGTGCCTGTGCCAGCTCAATAAATGAATTCTGGCGTGCAGTTTCTTCGGCTGTCATTGTATTTGTTTTCTGTGATTCCTTTGTCATTTGAAACTCCTTATCTATTTGTGATGTATCATAATGGTTCCATCTTGCTGCTGTTACGATACTTCTGATTGCTTTGCTGCATCAATAAATTACTGACAATTATATATTGTACAAAAATTTTGTTATATGTGCAAGCGTAATATCTACAGAGAAAACAAATACTCCAGCGGAAGCGTATGAAGCTTGCGATATTCCCTGCGTAACTGTTCCTCCTTTGTCCGCCCTGCCGTTTCCAGAGTTTCGATCCGAAAAGATGGTTTGTGACAGAGTTCCGCATAAAACTGCTCAGGTGAGCCGCTTCCGGGACGTCCTGCAACAGCAAAATCCCCCTGCTCCGTCTCAGGATCATCCATATAATAGCTGCTGCACTTCTGCAGATGTCTGGCCAGGCGATAGCTTTTCTGGTTTGCCGCAAAAGATTTCGGCTGCCTGAAATACAGAATACGGTTTCTGAAGTGTCCAAAAGACAAAAGACCTGCACTTGGGTATTCCTGAAAAATCCGTATCAGTGCTTTGGTTTCATTTTCGCTTGCCGGCTGCTGCATAACCTGTCTGCGCTGATAATACTGAGTGGGAAAGTTTTTTGTAAGATCTATTCCTCTTCCGTTTCCTGAATATTCTTTCCCCGGGATTTCCTGCATCCGAAGCATCTGACGATAGATGGGATTACGGATCGCCTGAAAATCACCTTCATAAATCTCATATCCGTCCGGATTAAGAAGAGGAATAAAACATAACCGCCATTTATCCAGAAGTTCTCTGAGGTCATAGATCTCTTCTGTCTTCCATCCGTTTTCCCATGCTTTTACATATTCCTGTATCATCTGTACAAGGAAGCCCGGTGTCTGCCTGTCCGATCCTGTCAGACCCGAGAGACAGAAAACGCTTATCGTTCCTTTTCCGACTTCCACCATCGGGATCATTCTTTCATCATGACTGTTTCCGATCACGCGAAACTGAGTGATCGAACTATAACGCTGAGTGATTTCCCACATTTCATAATAAAGATCTTCATATGTACAGGTTCGTATATCTGTCATCTCTTTTTCCTCCATATTTTGTCAGATTTTTTATCAATGATACTGCCCTGTACTAATATATGAAAAGAGACAGGTCAAAAGAACCTGTCTCTTAAAAAAATTATTCTGTGTCTTTTTTACGTTTGCGGATCAGGATATATCCACCAGCCAGTACTGAGAATGCTGCGAGAGCAGCCATCGTTCCGATCGGAGATTCATCCATTGTGGAAACTGCTGACTTGGAACTGGAGCCGTTTCCTTTCTCTGATGCCGCCTCAGTTGCGGTAAGCTCTGCCTCTGTGCTGGCATCACCACCGTTTGAGCCGCTTCCGCCACCATTTCCTCCATCAGCTGCTCCGGATGGAGTTACAGTAAGATCTGCATCCGTAAGCTCCTGAGAGCGGAACTGTGTTGTGATAGACTCAATCACATCTGTATCCTGCCACTCAGATCCGTTGTAGATCTGTTTCTTGAAGAAAATATACATATTGTAAGTCTTGGCTTCTTTGATACCCTTGCCTGAACCAATACGGAAAGTTGTGTTTTTCTGACTGCTTGTCGGATTCTCTTCAGTACTCCAGTACATTGGGATCCATCTCTCATCACCGGAAACATATGGACTCTTATCATTCTGTCCTGCTCCTGTTACTGTGAACTCATAGAAGGTTCCAGGTGTGAATTTCAGCGGATTTTCAAGACCGCTCACTGTACTCTCTGTTACTTTATGTGTACGTGCAGGACGGGTAGTCTCGGACGGATTCAGTGACGGACGTTTCTTCTTGAAGCTTGCACTGTCCAGCTTAAAGACTCTCATCTGTGCCTTGCCTGAAGTCGGCTTTGCGCAGACAACAAGCCATGTATCTGCTTCCGGAACATTCTCAGCGGTAACGGTAAATTCGTTATTTGCTTTGACCTCATTAGTAGCACGGCTCGCATCATACATATTCTGGATCGTGCTTGTGCTTGTACCTGCATCTACATAGAAATAATACCATTTGCAGTCTTTGGTAACAGACATCTTGAGTGAAACTGTAGTATGATTATTCCATTTGAGCGTACCGCTCTTGTAAGTCAGGAAAGATGGTGTCTTTGTCGGAGTCGGAGTCGCTGCCGGAGTCTCTGTCGGCATCTGGCTTGGTACTGCTGATGGTTCCGGACTTACAGTTGGGGTGCCTGCTGTTTTCAGTGTTGCTGTCATGGTTGTCTCGTCTAAATTCAAACTGTATTCCTCTGTATCATAATTAAACTGTGCTGCTGCATTCTTAAATGTCTCAGCATCTATACCCTCTGCTGCTGCGAGAACCTGTGTACCCTCTGCTGCATTTGCATGGGTAAAGAAAATCTGTGAATCAGCAATGGCACCTGTGATGGCAAACTGTGCTTCACCATCAAGATATACATTTGCCTGTGCTTCACCGGCATTATTATCTGTTACTTTGACACTTCCCTGGACACAGATATTGGAATCACTGTAAACGGCACCTCTGGCACCTGTATTGCCTGTGATCACGCCACCTGCAAGTGCGAGATTTCCACCTTTACAGGTAACTGCACCGCCATCAGCAGTGCTGATATTCTCTGTAAGAGTTACATTCGCATCAATTCCAAATTCTCCGCTGTCTGTCACATTGACAATGGAGCCATCTGCTGTCTGTCCATCGTCAAGTTTACCGCTTACAGTCAGAGATTTGCCATCTGCAGCTGCAAGATAAAGAGTACTGTTCTGACCGGTCACATTGAACATATCACCTGTGAATCCAGCCTCTCTGGTAATAGAAACTTCATCCCCTGCCGCATAAATGCAGATGTTTTTGCCGGAAACCTGAACTGTAGAGGACAGGCTGACAGGTTCCAGAACCTGAATGATCACAGGATCTGTATTGTCTGCCGAATAAGCGGCTGCTGCATCTACAGCCTCCTGAAGCGTCTTGAAGTAGGCTGTCGTATCACCTGTGGTAATGGCAATCCCTGTTGTCTCCTCTGTCGGTGTCTCTGTAGGCTCTGCTGCCGGTGTTTCAGTTGGCTCCTCAGCCGGTGCCTCCGTCGGAACTTCAGCCGGTGCTTCAGTTGGCTCCTCAGCCGGTGCTTCTGTAGGAGCTTCTTCCTGAGGGGCATCTGCAGCATCACCTGTGCCGAGATCTCCGGCCTCGTCGCCGGACTCTGCTGTCTCCTGTGTAGGGTCTGCCGCAAGTGCACTGATCGGTGTACCGCCTGCTGCAAGTGCACCTGCCAGAATAATTGCATATAACTGTTTACGTCTCAATTTAAATCCTCCCATGTATCTCCGTTGACATCGGTGTTTCCGCAGAACAAAAACGGACAAACGCGGTCTTCTGTCAACATCGTTAAAGTTCGTGTCGCTAAACTGTAATTCATTATACACACGCATATTTGAAATGTCAAATCAACTATGTATGTTTCCGGTCATTATCGTTCGACTGTTTTTTACTTTTATGGTCGAACCTGGCCGTTTCCATAGATAATATACTTGGTTGTTGTCAGAGCAAGGAGACCCATAGGTCCTCTTGCATGAAGCTTCTGCGTGCTGATACCGATCTCTGCGCCATAGCCGAACTCGAATCCATCCGTAAATCTGGTGGAAGCATTTACATATACTGCTGCTGCATCTACTTCATCCAGGAATTTCTGTGCATTCGTATAATTCTCTGTGACGATCGCCTCAGAATGACCTGTATTGTATTTGTTGATGTGTGCGATAGCTTCTTCTACATTATGCACTACCTTGACAGAGAGAATGTAATCCAGATATTCTGTTCCCCAGTCTTCCTCTGTCGCACAAACAGCCCCCGGCATGAGATCCCTGGCTTCATTGTCTGCACGCATCTCCACATGCTTTTCTCTGAGTCTCTCTGCAAGAACCGGAAGAAGTTTTTCTTTTATGTTCTCATGAACCAGAAGTGATTCACAGGCATTGCAGACGCCGACTCTCTGTGTCTTGGCATTCATTATGATACTGACTGCCATCTCAGGATCAGCACTTTCATCTACAAAAATATGACAGTTTCCTGTACCCGTCTCGATCACCGGGATCGTACTCTGGTTTACAACAGCTTTGATAAGCCCTCTTCCTCCCCGTGGAATCAGAACATCAACATATTCATTCATTTTCATAAATTCTGCTGCTGTTTCACGGGAGGTATCTTCAATAAGCTGGATCGCATCTTCCGTCACCTCATGTGCACTCAGAGTTTCCCTGATACAGTCCACGATTGCCTTGTTTGAATGAATTGCATCGCTGCCACCCTTGAGGATCACAACATTGCCTGTCTTAAAACAAAGACCAAAGGCATCTGCCGTAACATTTGGACGAGCCTCATAGATGATCCCGACAACACCAAGAGGAACTCTTTTCTGACCGATCAGAAGTCCGTTCGGACGTTTTTTCATTCCTGTTACTTCCCCGATCGGATCCTCCAGTGAAACAAGCTGACGAAGACCCTCTGCCATTCCCTCGATTCGCTCTTTTGTAAGAAGCAGACGATCCACCAGACCTTCCGGCATCTGATTTGCTCTGCCGTGCTCTACATCGACTGCATTTGCCTCCAAAAGCTTCTCTGTGCATTCTACAAGGTGAGCTGCCACAGCCTCAAGAACCTCATTTTTCTTGTTTGTCGTTATGTTTCGGAGCTCTGTCTCAGCTTTTTTTGCGTTTTTTCCAAGCTGCAGTAACATTTCATTCATGGCCAAAACCTCCTTCGGAAATATGTCTTTATTTTTTGAGCTGATAGATCGTATTTTCTGTAACGATGATCTCCGGAGAAATATCTGTCGGTTCCGTCGGAACAGAAGTCAGTATCTGGAATTCAAAAGCAACTGCCACTCTTTTTATCATAGGATGTTTCTCAAGGAAACGGTCATAAAAACCGCCGCCATATCCCACTCTGTGATTCTGCGGGTCAAATGCCACTCCCGGCATGATCATCATAGCATCCTCCCACTGAATGATCTCGCCACGTGCCGGTTCGGGAATCCCGAAATAACCTTCCTCAAGCTGTGAAAAATCAGTCAGTTTATAAAATACCATGTCCTGACCGACAACTTTCGGGACTGCAACTTCCTTACCCTGTTTCCATGCCTCCTCAATGATAAAGCCTGTCATAACTTCATGATTGTAATCTGCATAGGCAAGGATCCGCTTTGCATTCTGAAATTCAGGAAGTTGAGAAACTTTCTGTGCGATCGTACGGCTCCATTTTTCTATTTGTTCATCTGTACATTCTTTTCTTGCTTTGAAAATCTGTTTTCTAATGAGTTTTTTTGCTTCCATATTTTTCACCTAAATTTGTGACAGAACCATCCGCTTCTTTGATGTTGATGTTGTTAAGCTGTGCCCTCAGATTGCCGCGGACCGCTGCGATGTATTCCTTACGGAGTTCCGCCTGCTCAGCTTTTTCTTCTTCTGTAAGCCCTACACTTTTGGCTTTATGTGCCAGGGTATTGATGCGGTCTATTTTTTCATTGTCCATTCCCATTTTCTGTATCTCCTTTAAAGTAATTTGTAACTGTTCAGTACCCTCACAGTTAC
>CAKRTP010000071.1 GCA_934402155.1 uncultured Blautia sp.
GACAGGACATGAGGTTCTGCGTCAGGGAATCTTTTATGTTGTAGAGCGGAATGCAGTATGCTATAATACACACTAGTATGCTAGGTTAAAAGGAGCGTTTAGTAATGAGTATCCATGATAAATATAAAGTATTACAGCAGAATCTGAAGGAAATGGGAAGCGTTGCAGTTGCTTTTTCCAGCGGTGTGGATTCTACTTTCCTTCTGAAAGCAGCACTGGAAGCACTTGGTGGAGAGAATGTGATTGCAGTTACCGCAAGCTCCTGTTCTTTCCCGGAGAGAGAGCTGAAGGAAGCGAAGGAATTCTGTGAGAAAAACGGTGTGCGTCATATCATCTGCAAATCCGAAGAACTGGATATCGACGGTTTCCGCCAGAATCCGAAGAACCGCTGCTATCTCTGCAAGCATGAACTCTTTGAGAAAATCTGGGAGATTGCCCGTGAAAATGGCATGAATGCAGTTGCTGAGGGTTCCAATATGGACGACAATGGTGACTATCGTCCAGGTCTGATCGCAGTCAAGGAACTTGGTGTCCGCAGCCCGCTTCGTCAGGCAGAACTTTACAAAGAAGAAATCCGCGAACTTTCCAAAGAAATGGGACTTCCGACCTGGGACAAACAGTCCTTTGCCTGTCTTTCCTCCCGTTTCGTTTACGGCGAGACCATCAGTGAGAAAAAACTCGGCATGGTAGACAAGGCAGAGCAGCTTCTTCTGGACATGGGATTCCATCAGGTGCGTGTCCGTATCCACGGAAACATCGCCAGAATCGAAGTTCTTCCAGATGAGATCACCAAAATCGTCGAGGATGGCAACAGAACAAAAATCGCAAATCAGCTCAAAGAATATGGTTTTGACTATGTAACTCTCGATCTTCTGGGCTACCGTACCGGAAGTATGAATGAAACACTGGATGAAAAAGAAAAGGAGATTAAATAAATGCTGAATCAGTTTTCCAGAACAGAACTGTTATTTGGTAAAGAAGCCATGGAGAAACTGGCAGACTCCAGAGTTGCCGTTTTTGGAATCGGTGGAGTCGGCGGTTATACCGTAGAGGCACTTGTACGAAGTGGAGTTGGTAAACTTGACCTGATCGACGACGACAAAGTCTGCCTCACCAACCTGAACCGTCAGATCATTGCCACCAGAAGCACCGTTGGAAAATACAAAGTCGATGTCATGAAAGACCGTATCCTCGACATCAACCCAAAGGCAGAAGTCAATGTCCACAAATGCTTTTACCTTCCGGAAACCAAGGATGAGTTTGATTTTTCTCAGTATGATTACGTTGTAGATGCAGTCGATACCGTAACTGCAAAGATCCAACTCGTCATGGAAGCCAAAGAAGCCGGCGTTCCGATCATCAGCAGTATGGGAGCCGGAAACAAACTTGACCCGACGGCTTTTCAGGTAGCAGACATCTACAAAACATCTGTCTGCCCATTAGCCAAAGTCATGCGTCGTGAACTCAAAAAACGTGGAATTAAGAAGCTCAAAGTGGTATACTCTCAGGAGAAACCGATCCGTCCGATCGAGGATATGTCCATCAGCTGCCGTACACACTGTATCTGTCCTCCGGGCGCAGCGCACAAATGCACAGAGCGTCGTGATATCCCAGGTTCCACAGCCTTTGTTCCGTCCGTAGTCGGACTGATCATCGCAGGAGAGGTGATCAAAGACCTGGCAGGGAAAAGCTAAAAAACGATTTGATGATAAGATAAAATCATCATATGGAATGTGTTTCAGACAGAGGAGGGGAAGTATATGAAAAGAAAAGCAGCAGTACTTGCATTAACAGTTGCGATGACAATGGCAGTCAGCGGAAGCGTTTATGCAGAACCGAAGTCAACAGAGGCAGGGCCAGGTATCACTGAAAATCCTGAGGAGTCAGAAGCGAGATCTTCTGCGGCGGAAGGCTGCGAGGCCGGTCATCATACCTGGAGCGAATGGACCGTGACAATACCGGCAGACTGTGTGACAGAGGGACAACAGACGAGAAACTGTAAGCTGTGTAAAGTTACAGAAACAGTACCCATAGAGAAAAATGATAAGCACGATCTGAAAGAAATCTCACGGCAGGAAGCAACAGAGGATAGTTCTGGATTTATTCTGTATGAATGTAAGCGAGAGGGCTGTGATTACCAGCGAAAAGAGATACTTCTGACAGAGGAAGAGACTTCTTCTGGAGAAGTGGATGGAGAACAGAATCAGGAAGAGAACACAGACATTGATGAAGCAGACATAAATAATTCTGATGCTGACGACACAGGCGAAAATGACTGTGCAGAAAATGATAATGAGGAGGAACTTCCGGCTGAGGATACAGAAGAAGGATCGGCAAGCTTTGCATATGATTCTTCTTCAGAAATTATTGCGGAGTATGATCCGGAAACAGCAAGTGGTACACGTGAGATCGTCAGCGATCCGTCTGATCCATCGTCGACAGAAGAGGTTGAGGGGAAAGCGGTGCCTGAGGGAATCGTTGAAGTAAAAAAAGATTCGGACGGAAATATTACAGATCTTGCAATTTCTGATTCAGTGGAAGAGATAAAGCATGGTTTTTCTTTTAAAAGTGAGAGTAAGACTTTGCACTCAATCGCGATCATCAGCAGCAAAGTTCCGGGAGCACGCTGGATCGTTCTGAATGCAAAGAAACCGGTTTTTGAACTTGGAATCCATCTGAAACCGACGGAAAATGGGATGATAATGACACTTACCGAAGATCAGAAACCTGTTAAGATCATAAAAATTGCAGCGGACAAAAAGAAACTCGTATTCACGACTTCCACGGGAGGAAGCTGTGAGATCAATCAGGAAATCCAGAATTTTACAGTTAACAGCGAGGCAAAAAATTCCACAGAGATGGAGGTTTATGAAGTTGTTTTTGGTGAAATGAACAGTTCAAAACCATACATTGAACTGACCAGTTCAAATATATTAAAATCCGAAAATATTTCTCAGACCGGAGATATGTCATCACAGAAAGATACAAAACTTTACTGGCTTCAGCAGTACAATGATGAGGCACAGATACCGGTTGTCATAACGATATATCAGATGTGAGATGACTCTCACCTGAGAAAAGTAAAATCGTGAAATAAATAACGAAAAAGGCAAAAAAACAGGTCATTATCCTCGAAATCAGAGGATAATGACCTTGGTTTTTTTTGTATACAATTTTTAGTATTCGCCGACAACAGTTGCTTTGAGCAGATTGGTGTTACCGGAGCGGCCAAGCGGTACACCAACAGTAAGAACAACAACATCGCCTTCTTTGACATAGCCGCTTTCTTCAGCTGCTTCTGTAGCGTGAAGGAGAAGAATCTCCATGCTGTATTCTTCCTTGGTCAGGAGTGGCGTAACACCCCAAACCAGGTTCAGCTGACGCCAGATACGTTCATTTGGAGTGCATGCGATGATCGGACATCCCGGACGATATTTGGAAACCATACGTGCAGTATTACCGGAACGGGTAACTGCAATAATAGCCTTTGCATTCAGATCAATCGCTGTCATGCAGGTTGCATGAGAGATTGCTGTGGTTACGTTTGTAGCGTGCTCCTTGGTGCGAACGCTGAACTGCTGATTAAATTCAATATCAGCTTCAGTACGAACTGCGATCTTGACCATAGTCTTGAGGGCTTCTACAGGGTATTTACCTGCGGCAGTTTCACCGGAAAGCATGATTGCACTTGTTCCCTGATAGATCGCATTGGCAACGTCGGTGGTCTCCGCACGTGTCGGACGCGGGTTCTTGATCATGGAATCCAGCATCTGAGTAGCTGTGATGACCTGTTTTCCTGCAGTATATACTTTGGCAATGATATCCTTCTGGATAACCGGTACATCCTCAAGTGGAATCTCAACACCCATATCACCACGGGCGATCATGATACCGTCAGCAGCTTCGATGATGCTGTCGATGTTGTCAACACCCTGCTGGTTCTCGATCTTGGCGATGATCTTGATGTCATGTCCACCGTTTTTCTCGAGAATATCACGGATTTCTTTGACATCGGCTGCTGTTCTGGTGAAAGAGGCTGCAATGAAGTCATAGCCTTCTTTGATACCAAACAGGATATCGTCATGATCCTTAGGGCTGATGAAAGGCATGTTTACTTCTACACCAGGAAGATTGACACCCTTTTTGTTGCCGAGAACACCACCGTTTATTACTTTACAGACAATGTCCTGACCTTTGATCTTCTTGACTTCCAGTCCGATCAGACCGTCATCGATCAGAATGCTGTTGCCAGGTTTGACATCTTTATATAATTCCTTATAGGTAACGGAAACGATGTTGTCATTTCCTACGATTTCCTCTGCGGTTAAAGTAAATTCCTGACCTTCCTTCAGAGTGATCTTGCCATTTTCAAATTCGCGGATACGAATTTCAGGACCTTTTGTATCGAGAAGCGCAGCTACCGGTTTACCAAGACGTGTACGAATTTCTTTTAAGCTATCAATACGACCTTTCTGCTCATCGTGTAAACCATGGGAGAAGTTGAAACGTGCAACGTTCATTCCTTCTTTAACGAGTTTTTCCAGAACACCGTCCTTATCAGTAGACGGACCAAGGGTACAGATAATTTTTGTTTTGCGCATAAATTTCCTCCTACTTTTCTTTACCTAAAAAATACACCTTTATTCTAACATATTATTCTTAATGTACAAGTAAAGATTTTGATAAATTAGATGTTAAAATTATAACAATTTTTCGATAAAATCACAGTTAAACAGAACCTGTTAAAATCGAGTATGACGGTTGATGTACTTTGCTTTGTATTTGGAGTAAACAATTGTCTGGTCTTTGTACAGTCCATAATATCCGGAGACAGCATAACTGATTGAAACTGCGATCAGGTAATAGGAAACTCCGCGGAAACCAAACAGCTCAAAGGCAATCAGGATAGAGGTGATCGGGCAGTTGGTGACGCCGCAGAAAAGTGCTGCCATACCTGCCGCCGCACACAGAGAAGGTGAGATTCCCAGAAGATGTCCCATCAGGCAGCCAAAGGTGGCACCGATACAGAAGGACGGGACAATCTCGCCGCCGCGGAATCCGGCCTTCATGGTCAGAGCTGTGAGAAGCATTTTCCATAAGAAATCCAGAGGACGAGTCTGTCCTTCTTCCACTGCAAGTTCAATAAGATTGTTTCCGGCACCCATATAGTCGGTTGTGCGGAGAAGGAGAGTGATGGCAATAATGATCGCACTTGCAGCCAGAATCCGTATATACGGGTTTTTGAAATATCTGGAATAAAGTGTACCGACTGCACGAAGCAGCATACAGAAAAGAATACTGATCGCGGCACAGGCAACAGCAACAATGACCATTTTGGTGCCTGTGATAACAGACAGCTCCGGGATATTTACGACATGAAAAGATTCCGGATTGATATCAAAACCGGCAGCAAATTCTGATGCGATCAGGGATGAGATCACACAGGGAACAAGTGCCGCATAGTACATGACACCGACACTGATGACTTCCATTGAAAAAACAGCAGCAGCCATTGGTGTGCCGAAGACAGCGGCGAAGGCTGCACTCATGCCGCACATAACCATAACATGCCGGTCTTCTTCATCCAGATGAAACCAGCTTCCGAGCTGATTTCCGATACTTCCGCCAAGCTGGATAGCTGCACCCTCACGACCGGCAGAACCTCCGGATAGATGAGTGAGGATCGTAGAGACAAAGATCAGAGGTGCAGAGAGGAAAGGTACGTCATCCTGTGAACGGATGGTAGAGAGAACCTGGTTTGTACCTCCATCTTCGCGGCCGAATTTCTGATAGAGGAATACGATGATGAGACCTGATATTGGAAGCAGGAAAAATATCCATGTGTTCTGTGTACGATAAGTAGTAGCAAGTTTCAGTGCCCGCGCAAAAAGGCTGCTGAAAAAACCTACAGTCAGCCCGGTCAGTATTGCCAGGATGAGCCATTTGATCAGATTTGTCATATCATACCGGATATGACCGACGTAATATTCCAGGTTTCGCGTTTCTTCCGGATTATTTTTATCCTGAGTGTTGTTCATAAGTTTCCTCCCCGTAAAGTAAATGTACTCAGACATGCAACAAACGGTTCCGTGAATGATCTGCGGAACCGTCTGAGATGTATAATTTATAAAACCCTATAAATATGAGATATTAAAGTGCTTGTGATCAGGCAGGTTTATTCCTGAGTGATACCGGTTACCTCATAGCCGGCATCCTTGATGGTCTGTCGAACTTTGTCCTCGTCGACCTTCTCCGGTGCGGTGAAAACAGTAGTCTTATTTTCGTGAGAAGACACTACATCTTCAGCACCGAATACTTTTTTGATTGCTTCATTTACATGTGCTTCACAGTGCGGGCACATCATTCCCTCAACATTAACTGTAACTTTTACCATAGTTTTTTGCTCCTTTTCTTTTATATTATAATCATTTTTTACTTCAATGGAAGTAGCTTGTCTGATTTTTTTATCTTTTTTTGCATCATGAATTTTAAACAGATTCAGGCGCAGGGCATTGGTGACAACGCAGAAGCTGGAAAGACTCATTGCGGCTGCTCCGAACATCGGGTTCAGTGTCCATCCGAAGATTGGGATCCATATACCGGCAGCCAGAGGAATACCGATTATATTATAGAAAAATGCCCAGAAAAGATTCTCATGGATGTTTCTCAGAGTTGCACGGCTGAGTCGTATTGCAGCAGGAACGTCACTTAAGCGGCTCTTCATCAGGACAATATCAGCGGCATCAATCGCGATATCTGTTCCGGCACCGATCGCGATACCGATATCTGCACGGGTAAGTGCGGGGGCATCATTGATACCGTCCCCGACCATGGCAACTCTGCCCTGTTCCTTAAGTGAACGGATCACACTTTCCTTGCCATCAGGAAGAACTCCTGCGATGACGTCATCCACACCTGCCTGTCTGCCGATTGCCTTTGCAGTGCGTTCGTTGTCACCGGTCAGCATGACAACGCGGACTCCCATATTCTGAAGCTCCCTGACTGCCTGAGGGCTGTCTTCTTTGATAACATCAGCAACAGCGATAATTCCCACAAGCTTTTGGTTTCGGGCAAAAAGGAGAGGTGTCTTTCCTTCTTCGGCAAGCAGTTCTGCTTTCTGTAAGAGTGCGGAAGGAATACTTACCTGACTGCTTATGAATTTCATACTTCCGCCGATCAGAGTCTCACTATTCAGCACGGCACAAAGGCCATTTCCCGGAAGAGCGTGGAAATCAGAGACTTCCGGTGCTGTGAGATTACGTTCTTCGGCATATTTCAGAATTGCTCCGGCAAGTGGATGCTCGCTTTTTTTCTCCAGGGCAAATGCCAGAGAGAGAAGCTCCTGCTCAGAAATATCATCTGCCGGGAGCAGATCTGTCACTTCCGGCTGTCCGCTGGTGATCGTACCGGTCTTGTCCAGGGCAATGATCTGAATCTTGCCTGCTTCCTCGAGAGAGACAGCAGTTTTGAACAGTATACCGTTTCGGGCTCCCATTCCGTTGCCAACCATGATTGCCACCGGGGTGGCAAGGCCAAGTGCACATGGACAACTGATAACAAGGACAGAAATCCCACGGGCAAGTGCATAGCCAAATTCGTGTCCGGTCAGAAGCCAGATGAGCGTGGTGATGATTGCGATCGTAATAACTGTCGGTACAAAGACACCGGAAACACGGTCTGCGATTTTGGCGATCGGAGCTTTGGTGGCAGCCGCATCACTGACCATTTTGATGATCTGGGAGAGAGTGGTATCCTCGCCCACACGGGTTGCCTCACATTTGATGAAGCCGGACTGATTGACAGTGGCAGCAGAAACGAGATCTCCGGAAGCTTTGTCAACAGGAATACTCTCACCGGTAAGGGCAGATTCATTGACGGCACTGTCTCCTTCTATAATTATCCCGTCAACAGGGATGTTTTCTCCGGGGCGTACCACAAAGATGTCTCCCTTGTGTACCTGCTCGATCGGGACGGTGCTCTCCTGACCATTT
Source organism: uncultured Blautia sp. (assembly GCA_934402155.1). Lineage (GTDB taxonomy): Bacteria > Bacillota > Clostridia > Lachnospirales > Lachnospiraceae > Blautia_A. The sequence goes on from CAKRTP010000071.1 coordinate 7,992, forward strand.
CGAAGAACGACGGCAGTCTTGGGGGCAAGCTTCATAAGGCTCTTAAGCGCATCGGTGGTTCTGCCCTTGGAACGTGCCTCAAGCATTTTGCCGACAGTGATCAGGGTAAGGATCATGGCCGCAGATTCAAAATAAAATTTCATCATATAATTCATAACGGCTGCGGAATCACCATCTACCTGTGCTCTTGTCATGGCAAAGAGTGCGTAGACACTCCAGACGAAAGATGCCATGGAACCGAGTGCAACAAGTGTATCCATATTCGGGGCGCGATGCCACAGACTTTTAAATCCGCTGATAAAGAATTTCTGATTGATGACCATGATGATTCCGGCAAGCAGCATCTGGACAAGTCCCATTGCAATATGGTTGTCATTGAACCATGCAGGAAGCGGCCAGCCCCACATCATATGTCCCATGGAAAAGTACATAAGTATCAGCAGAAATCCGACGGAAGCGATCAGGCGGCGCCTGAGAACCGGTGTCTCATGATCTGCAAGAGCCTCCTCTGCCTCAGACATGGAGACCTGCTCTTTGCCGGCTCCTTTAAGAGATGCACCGTAGCCGGCCTGTTCTACCGCCTGGATAATGTCATGAGAGGAAGCGTTTCCTTCAACTCCCATAGAATTTGTAAGAAGGCTGACTGAGCAGGCGGTGACTCCCGGTACTTTAGATACGGCCTTCTCCACCCGGGAACTGCAGGCAGCACAGCTCATTCCGGTGACGTTGTATTGTTCCATTGTAAATCCTCCTTTGAAACCTGGATTTTATTTCATTAGTTTCTGAAGTGTACAGACCAGTTCGTCGATGGTTTCGTCTTTGCCTGCACGGATATCACGTGCCACACAGGTGCGGATATGGTTTGCCAGAAGTTCTTTATTAAAAGAATTGACAGCGGCATTGACGGCAGCAGACTGGATCAGAATGTCATTGCAGTAAGCATCGTTCTCCAGCATTCCTATAATTCCCCGGATCTGCCCTTCAATGCGCTTTAGGCGATTAATAAGTTTCTTACGCTCCGCTTCCGAACGATCGGTATGTTTTGTACAGCAGCAGGAACAGACAGGAGT
>CAKRTP010000072.1 GCA_934402155.1 uncultured Blautia sp.
GGAAGAAGAAGGAAGCAGAAATCCGGATGTAAAAGAGTATCTTCTTTCTTATAAAAAAGAAGATCTTGAAGAAAAAGCAAAGGAATTCAATATCACATGCAGTGGTGATTCCAAAGAAACTCTTGCAGACGAACTTGCCAAATATGTCCTGACTCCGGAAGGAATGAGAGAAATTTTTCTTCAGGCAGATGAATGGGAAGCAGATGCATTTGAGAAAATTTTAGATAAGAAGTGCTTCCTTGCGACCGAAGAAGACTGGCTCAAATTGGGATGGCTCAGTGATGCCGGATATGTGGTTTCTTACAGTGATCATCATGCAGAAGTTCCGAAAGATGTTATTTCCTTATATAAAGAAATTAATACGCCGGAATTTAATAAATTATGCAGACAGGTAAGCTGGATGCGCTCCTGCCAGACTATGCTGGGATTTATTTATGCAATTGCACCGTTAAAGATCGTATATCGTATGTATCGCAGAAGACCGGAATACAAAGTGAGCTATGATGAATTTCTTGAGATTCTGAAACAGGTTCCGGAAAACGATAATATGTGTATTGTACGTGGCGACAAAATGATCTTTAAAACAGTTCTTCAGGAGAATCTTTATGAAAGAATTGAGGAGTATCAGGGAGACAGAGAGTTTTACATGCCATCTCCGGAGGAAGTTCTGGACTATGCCAAGCATGGATATCCATCTGAAGATCCGGCATATAAAAAACTGGAAAATTTCCTGAGAGAGGAACTTCATCAGAATACAGTTCAGGTTGCGGAACTGATGTATATTGTATTTAAAGAGTTTTCCATGGATGGAATGCTTTCAGATATCATGGATGAATTTAATAATAGAAATGTTGTGTTTGATTCAGAAAAACAGACAGAAGAGTTTGCTGCCATTATGATGAATGTAAACAACAATACCAGAATGCTGGATTTCCGTGGATATACACCAAATGAGATTGCACGTATGTCCAGACCGGAAGCATCATCCAGGGTTATGCCGTCTATGGTGCCGATGGGAAGCATAGCATCAACTCCGTCATTTATTCCGTCAAATGCAGCGACGAAGAAAATTTATCCAAATGATCCATGCCCATGTGGAAGTGGAAAAAAATATAAAAAATGCTGTGGCAGAAAGTAAGAAAGGACAGGCTTTAAAGTATGAAGTTACTGATCGTGCGTCATGGGGATCCGGATTATACCATAGATTCTCTGACAGAAAAAGGCTGGAAAGAGGCTGAATATCTTTCTGAGAAACTTTCAAAACTTGACATCAGAGATTTTTATGTATCACCTCTCGGAAGAGCAAAGGATACGGCTTCTCTTACCCTGAAAAAAATGAACCGCACAGCAACTGAATGTGACTGGCTCAGAGAATTTGATGTTCTGATCGATCGTCCGGATGTGACAGATCGTAAAATTATCCTCTGGGACTGGCTTCCGCAGGATTGGACTATGGATGAGCGTTTTTATCAGTATGATCACTGGTTTGAAAACGAACGTCTTCAGGCAGCTGGTGCAAAGGAATATTATGATCATGTAACAGGAGAGTTTGATAAACTCCTTGCGAAGCATGGCTACGTCAGAGAAGGACATTATTACCGAGGCGAAAAAGCAAACAACGACACCATCGTTTTCTTCTGCCATTTTGGGCTGGAATGCGTACTCCTGAGCCATCTGATGAGTGTATCTCCAATGGTACTCTGGCATGGGGCATGTGCCGCACCAAGTTCTGTGACCACTGTGACAACAGAAGAAAGACGTGAGGGAATTGCAAGCTTCAGAATGAATTCTTTTGGTGATATTTCCCATCTTTATGTGCATAGTGAACCACCTGCTTTTGCAGCAAGATTCTGTGAATGTTATGACAATAAGGATGAAAGACATGATTAAAAGAAAGGACGGGATTCGAGAGGATTTCGTCCTTTCTTGCGTATGGTACAGATATATGATATATATAAAGAAGACAACAGCGATGCTGGCTGACAATGTATAAAACTGAAGGAGAAAAGATTTGATTTCAAAGACAATGCAGACAATCTTACATGCGTTATCCTATGGAAATGTTGAGGTCGAGGCATCACGAAGACTGGCTGATATCAAGAAACTGGATGCAATGCGAATATTTCTGAAAAAACTGGACACAAAAGTGTATAATGGAACATATGAAGTGCCGGTGAGATTATATTTCCCGAATGAGGAAGCAATGAGCGGAGATATTTCAGAGAAGGGGAAATATCCTGTTCTGTTATTTTTTCATGGTGGCGGATGGGTGACAGAAAGCATCGAAAACTATGACCGTGTATGCAGCAGAATGGCACAGTCCACAGAACATATAGTGATGTCGGTAGAGTATCGTCTTGCACCGGAATATCGTTTTCCGATACCTTTGGAGGATTGTTATGCAGCGGCAAAAGCACTCTACACAGGCAGACTGATCCTTCCGGCAGATCCGGATCAGATTACGATCATTGGTGACAGTGCAGGAGGAAATCTTGCAGCGGCTGTGTGCCTTATGGCAAGAGATAGGGGCGAGTTTATGCCACGGAAACAGATTCTGATCTACCCGGCGTTAAACAACTGTTATACAGAAGAATCTCCGTATAAATCTGTACAGGAAAATGGCGAAAATTATCTTCTTACAGCAGTAAAAATGGAAGACTATCTCAAACTGTATGAGAGCAGTCCAAAGGACAGGCAGAATCCGTACTTTGCACCAATCATTGAAAAAAATCTCTCTCATATGCCAGATACTCTGATCTTGACGGCGGAATTTGATCCTTTGCGGGATGAGGGAGAAGCATATGGAGAACGTTTGAAAGAAGCGGGAAACTATGTGGAAGTTCATAGAATTCCGGAGGCACTTCATGGCTATTTTGCACTGGGAATCCGTTTTTTTCATGTGCAGGAAAGCTTTGAGATCATGAATAATTTTTTGAGGAAAGAAGCGGATAAAACGTGGAAACAGGATATTCAAAATGGAGAAAATTAGATAATGCAGCCTTGGCTTTTCCACTCGTCACAGGTGAGAATGACAGCAGGGTTTTCCGATTTTACTGTCAGCTGAAGCATGGGGTGGATCCGGATATTCTCCAGCAGGCACTGGATCAGACAATGGAGAAGTATCCCCTGTTTCAGGCTGTACTCAGAAAAGGGCTGTTCTGGTTTTATCTGGAGCGGAGAGGAATAAAAGCACTGGTAAAACCGGAGAAAAAGCCACCGTGCAGTCAGCTTTATATACCAGATCAGAAATCATTGCTGTTCCAGGTAAGTTATCATGAAAACAGAATCAATTTTGAGGTCTACCATGCTCTGACAGATGGAACAGGAGCTATGAATTTTATTACAGAGCTGGTACAAAATTATCTTATCCTGGCATATCCGGAGGCAGATTTTCCACATATTGAGAAGACAGATGAGGCAACTCCGGGAGAACAGGAGGAGGATAGTTTTTCACAGTATTATTCTTCAAAAATCCCAAAAAACAAAGAGAAGAAACCGACAGCAGTACAGTTAAAAGGTGAAAAGCTGACACATTCTGACATGCAGATCACAGAAGTGATTTTTTCAGTCAGGGAAATCCTGGCAAAAGCCCGTTCCTGCGGAGTGTCGATCACGATATTTCTGACAGCGCTTCTGCTGCAGGCAATTCAGGTGGAAATTCCGAAAAATCAGCAGAAACGACCGGTTGCGCTGATGATTCCAGTTAATCTCAGAAATTATTTTCCGTCACAGTCTATGGGAAACTTCTTCGGATGGATCGAAGTTGGATATAAGTTTGAAGAAAATACGACATTCGAGCAGATACTGGAATCTGTAAAAAAACAGTTTCAGGAAAAATTGCAGAAAGACAGGATCGCGATGGATATGAATGGTTATGTTCGTCTGGAAAAGAACCCATTTATACGGGCAGTTCCGCTGGAGATCAAGAAATATTTTCTCATGGCAGGTGCAAACCTGGGAGGAAGAAGTATTACAGCGGTCTATTCTAATATTGGAATACTGAAATTTCCACCGGAGTATCAGCCGTATATCGACAGATTTGGTGTCTTTGCGAGTACAAATTCTCTGCAGGTCTGCTCATGTTCCTATGAAGATCAGTTTGTGGTCGGGTTTACATCCAAGATACCGGATGACAGGATTCAGAAGAATTTTATCCGAATGCTGAATGAAGAGGGGATTTCCTGCAAGGAAGAAAAGAATCAATTTCCAGGTTGTGAGGAGAAACAGAAAAAAGAAGACAGAAAAGTGATGCAGACTTTTACATTTTTGTGTCTGGCGGCTGCCGTGATCTGCGGTATGCTCAATTATCTGATGCTGGAAACCCTGAACTGGTTCTGGTTTGCAGCGGCAGGCTGTTTCTGTGCATGGCTGGTGGTTCGCGTGGCCTATCTGAAAAGGAGGAATATCCTCAAAAATGCAATGTGGCAGCTGCTGATCATAACAATCCTAGGTGTTTTGTGGGATCATTTTACAGGATGGCATGGCTGGTCGATAGATTTTGTCTTTCCGTTCGGAGCTCTGGCTGTTCTGGCGGCTGTTCCTGTGATTGCGAAAGTCAATCACCTGGAAAGGGAAGAATATTTATATTATCTGATCCAGGCGGCAGTTGTAGGCTGCATCCCGGCAATTCTGACGGCAGCAGGGATTATAACTTATACCTGGCCATCTGTATTAAGTGCAGGAATCAGTTTTCTGACGCTGGCAGGTTTGTTTATTTTTCAGAAAAAGGATATGATGCGTGAAGTGCGGAAGAAACTGAGGATATAAGATGCCTGTAAATGAGGTGAAGAGCAGATAATTTATACTGGTAATTTTGGTAATATCATAATATGATGATATCAGAGGCAAAAGGCTGAATACGCAGGAACTGACAGCTGCGGCTTTTTGTGTCGGGATCATAATAAAATACGTTAAGAGGAAGGGTGAAGAGGAATGAAACAAAATAATGAAGGTGGTTTTTGTCCATATTGTGGAAGGCAGCTGGAAAGAGGAAGTCGGTTCTGTGCGGGATGTGGAGCAGTGCAGCCGGGAAATACAGGTTCCGGATATGCTGGGAATGTAGGCACTTCATCAGATGTTCTGAAGATTATCTGTCTGATATCGGCAATTTTATGTCAGGGTTCTGCGATATCGGCGATAAGTTATTTTTCACATTATTTTATGTCAGACAGAATATGGGGATTATGTATGTTTGCGGCAGGAGTGTGGAATGTGCTCATTCTTGCAATGATCGGACTGAAATGTGACAGAAGATATGGAAAAAATATGATGTGTGCACTGGTGGGAGGAGCAGCTGTTAAAACTATTCTGCACGTTATCAGGCTGATCAGAGTCTCTGGAGTCTATTTTTATTATATAATATCAGGGGTAACAGACATTCTTGCGATCGTGATAACAATAGTAATGACAGGAGTGATCTGCTATCTGATGAGTCGGGATGGAATGCTTGCGGGGAATAATGGAGAGACTCTGGGTCAGACACTCCACGACATTCCTCAGGCACTGAAGCAGATGCTGGATCTGAACTTAAATAAAAACAGCAGAAAAAACTATAATTCAGCAAAATCAGGTCTTGTCGAGACAACTCCGATTGAAAGACTGCGTACAATTCTTTCAAGTGAACTGTTTTTCATATTTGTGTGTGTATACACGTTTGATCTGGTATTCAGGCTGCATTCAGGATTTGCATGGCTTAATGCTTTGTCTAATATTTTTCCGCTTCTTGTCTGCAGTGGACTTATGCTGATCTTTTACAGTAATAACTGGAAGGATAATATAGATGACGGAGGATTTTTTCTGATAAATATTACCCTGTCCTTTAATTTTTACGGTGGAATTGTGGGAGCTGTTATTATCGCTGTCTTGATGCTGATCGCAACGATAGCGATTGGTTCGTATATGCTGATCGCTGATCTGATCGTGGCGGTAATTCTGTTTCTCAGAATCTATTTCTGGTGGACTCTGAAAAAGACAGCAGATTCTATGAGAGGGGTTGCCAGAGGAACAGAAAATGTATTATATTCTTCTGTTTATCCGATAGTGATTCTGGGAATTCAGGCAGTTTATAAAGTTGGAAAGTTCATATGGGCCTGTGTTATGCAGATTGCAGCGAGTGGGCTCATGTATGCTGTTGACCAATATGGAAACAGTACAAGCGACATGCTGAACGAAATACTTCGTGAGTTAGGAATCGGATATGGTGATACGTCGGGGCTGACACGAATGATAACAGAGCCTGTCAATTCCTGGATACAGGGTATTCTGGGATTTGCCCAGAATCCGATCATCATGCTGATAGGAATTTCTGTACCGATACTTGAAATCATGCTGCTGCTGAGAATACGTTCATACAAAAATGCTTAAATGACATAACAAAAATTTACTTTACAACAAGGAGAAAACCAATGCTGGAATGTGATTACGAAGTAAAACAGATTGACGGGGATTATGCACAGCTTCAGCGGCTGGACAGACCGGAGGAGGAACTTAAACTGGTGGCGCGAGCACTCCTTCCGATGGAGATTTATGAAGGATGTATCCTTCATTATGAGATGATGCAGTACTCTATGAAATAGATCAGGGAGATACGGCTAAGATGGAACAGTATTACTACAATCATATGGACAAACAGAAGCAGGCAGTTTATCATGCCATGCTGCAGGGAATCCGGAATCTGACAGATGAATTTCAGATTCCGGCCCTGGATGCCGACAGCCTGTACAATGTTTTTTTTCAGCTGAGACTGGATCACCCGGAGATATTCTGGGCGACCGGATACAAATACCGCTACTATAAGGACTCTCCGAATATCATTTTTATTCCGGAATATCTTTTTGAAAAAAATAAGATCAGAGAACATCAGAAGGCAATGACCGCACGGGTTGACAAGCTTGTGCGGCCGGCCGCAAAATTGTCTGAATGGGAAAAGGAAAAATATGTTCATGACTTTATCTGCCAGAATATCCGTTACGACAAACTTAAGAAGCCTTATTCTCATGAGATCATAGGACCGCTTGGACAGGGGGTTGGAGTTTGTGAGGGAATTGCCAAGGCAGTTAAAGTGCTGCTTGACGAACTGGGAGTCTGGTGCATGATCGCAATCTGCGGAAATAATCCGGATAAGGGGATCAAATACCGTCATACCTGGAACATTGTCAGAGTTGGCGGAATATACTATCATCTGGACGCGACTTTTGATAACACACTTGGAAAAAGTGATCAGATACAGGACATTCGTTATGATTATTTTAATCTGGATGACAAGAGTATTTTCCGGGATCATGAGCCTCTGATCGCACCGGCACCACATTGTACTGATCATGAACATTTCTACTACAAAGAAAAAAGGCTTTCCTTCACAAAGCAGGAAGATGTTTACAAAAGATCTCTCCAGGCTGCGAAGAAAGGCAGAACGCTTACTTTCCACTGGCGCGGCGGTTATCTTACCAGAGAAGTGCTGAAGGAACTTCTTGATCTGATCCGCAAGGCAGGAGAAGAAAGAAAAAAGACACCAGTTGTAAATGTCAACTGGCCACAGGCAGTCCTGAGTCTCCATTACATAGAAGAACAGGCACAGGAATGTATTACAATGGAAGATGCAAATGAGGGAGAAAAAGAATAAATCCAAAAGGAAACACAACTTATGAATATTGAATTAAAAATACTGGATTTTATCCAGACACTGCATATACCTCTTCTGGACAAGATCATGGTTGGGATCACCAGTCTTGGTGATGCGGGAATCATATGGATCATTCTGACCGCTATCTTTCTGGCAATGCCAAAAACAAGACGGACCGGCAGTATAATGCTGGCAGCACTGATCGTGCAGACGATACTGTGTAATGTGATCCTCAAAAATCTGTTTGCAAGAACGAGACCATATGATGTGAATACGACAATACAGCTTCTGGTTCCGAAGCTCAAGGATTTTTCCTTTCCATCAGGACACACATCGGCATCTTTTACGATAGTAAGTGCATTATATTTTGCAAAGGACAGTTTATGGAAACTGGCACTGGTACTTGCATGCCTGATCGCTGTCTCAAGACTTTATCTGTATGTACATTATCCAACGGATGTGATTGGAGGACTTGTTCTGGGAATCCTGTCCGGATATGCAGGATACAGGGTTGTGGATTTTATTGAAAAACAGAGGAAAAATCATGCATAAGATCAGAGAGAAGGTTAACTTTTATGGACGGGTCCAGGGTGTTGGATTCCGGTATAAATTGGGATACTTGGCCCGGATGTACAGTGTGACCGGATGGGCAAGGAACGAATATGACGGATCGGTCTCAACAGAATTACAGGGTCTTGAGGAGGATATTGACAAGATCATCCAGGCACTCTACAATGACCGTTATATAGAAATTGATGATATCAGAAGACGAAGAATTCCGCTCAATGAGGACGAGCAAAGATTCGGAGTCCGTTACTGAAAGGAGAACAATAAATGGAAGAATTATATCAGGCAATCGAGGAAAAGATAAAGTCTTCAGGCTATCCGAGGGAAATCTCAGGAGAGGCAGTTTATGAGGACATCTGTGACCAGATTGATGGCAAAGAAAACGGTACTTATGTGTTGTTGTCAAAATTTGAGGATGATGTGATCTTTGAATATCATATCACAGTCATGGATCATGAATTTAATCTGGGAGTCCTTACAATGAGACTTCCGGAAGGTATTTACGCAGTAAATTTTGACGAGGATTAATAACGATTGATTAGCAGAGAGCGGGCAGGGACCTGCTCTTTTTGCAGATAAAATGAATAAGAAGAGGGGGGAATGGCTTATGTGGATCCTATTCGCAGTAGGATCTTCTTTTTTTGCGGGAATCCATAATATCAGTGGAACAACGCTTTTGTTTCTGATCCTGTCAGGTCTGGCGAC
>CAKRTP010000073.1 GCA_934402155.1 uncultured Blautia sp.
ACTATGATCATCACATTGAAAGACGGATCCAAAAAAGAGTATTCCGAAGCAAAATCAGTCATCGACATCGCTTATGATATCAGCGAAGGACTGGCACGTGCAGCATGCGCAGGCGAAGTAAACGGAGAGGTTGTAGACCTTCGTACTGTTCTTGACAGCGACTGCGAACTGAACATTCTCACCGCCAAAGATGAGAAGGGACTTGCTGTTCTTCGTCACACAGCTTCCCACGTACTTGCACAGGCAGTACAGACCTTATATCCGGAAGCTAAAGTTGCTATCGGACCTTCTATCGATACAGGATTTTATTATGATTTCGCTCACGAACCATTCTCCCGTGAGGATCTCGATGCAATCGAGAAAGAAATGAAGAAGATTATCAAGAAAGGTGCAAAGATCGAGCGTTTTACCAAATCCAGAGAAGATGCGATCGCATACTTCAAAGAGAAAAACGAACCATACAAGGTAGAACTGATCGAGGATCTTCCGGAGGGAGAAGAAATCTCCTTCTATTCACAGGGTGACTGGACAGACCTCTGTGCAGGACCACACCTTATGAGTGTGAAAGGCGTTAAGGCATTCAAACTTCTTTCTTCTTCCAGCGCTTACTGGAGAGGCAGCGAAAAGAACGCAATGCTGACACGTATCTACGGTACAGCATACGCAACAAAAGATGAACTCAAAGAACATCTGGAGCAGATGGAAGAAGCTAAAAAACGTGACCACAACAAGCTTGGCCGTGAAATGAAAATCTTCACAACCGTAGATGTGATCGGACAGGGACTTCCGCTGATCATGCCAAACGGTGTCATCATGATGCAGGAACTGCAGAGATGGATCGAAGATGAGGAGACAAAACGTGGATATGTAAGAACAAAGACTCCTCTGATGGCTAAGAGTGACCTTTACAAGATTTCCGGACACTGGGATCATTACAAAGACGGCATGTTCGTACTTGGTGATGAAGAAACAGACAAAGAAGTATTTGCACTTCGTCCGATGACATGTCCGTTCCAGTACTATGTATACAAAGCAGAACAGCACAGCTACCGTGATCTGCCGCTTCGTTACGGCGAAACATCCACACTGTTCCGTAATGAGGACTCCGGTGAGATGCATGGTCTGACACGAGTTCGTCAGTTTACAATCTCTGAGGGACATCTGATCGTAAGACCAGACCAGATGGTAAAAGAATTCAAAGACTGTATCGCACTTGCTCAGTACTGCCTGCAGGTTCTTGGTGTAGAAGAAGATGTAACTTACCATCTTTCCAAATGGGATCCAAACAACAGAGAAAAATACATCGGAGATCCGGAAGTATGGAATGAGACAGAAGAAGATATCCGCCAGATGCTCGAAGAACTGAACATCCCATTCACAGAGGATGTCGGAGAAGCAGCATTCTATGGACCGAAGGTCGACATCAACGCAAAGAACGTATATGGCAAAGAAGATACCATGATCACAATCCAGTGGGATGCACTTCTTGCTGAGCAGTTCGATATGTACTATATCGATGAAAACGGCGACAAGAAACGTCCATGCATCATCCACCGTACATCCATGGGATGCTATGAGAGAACACTTGCATGGCTGATCGAAAAATACGCTGGAATGTTCCCGACATGGCTGTGTCCGGAGCAGGTTCGTGTGATTCCGATCTCCGAAAAATTCAATGCTTATGCTGACAAAGTAGAAGCACAGATGAAAGAAGCAGGCATCCGTTGCTCTGTCGACAGACGTTCCGAGAAGATGGGATACAAGATCCGTGAGGCACGTCTTGAGAGAGTTCCATACATGCTGGTTGTAGGTGCAAAAGAAGAGGAAGAGGGCAAAGTATCCGTAAGAAGCCGTTATCTTGGCGACGAAGGTGCAAAAGAACTCGGAGAATTCATTGCAGCAATCAAAGAAGAAATCAGGAACAAAACAATCCGTAAGATTGAGGTTCAGGAAGAGAAAAAATAAAAAACGATGAGATAGTCAGAATACAAAACTACTTTTATTCTGTCGATAAGACGCGAGAAGTTCTGTGGATCTGATTCCAGGTTTTGACAAAATCTGCGCTCTCTGTCTTATATAATGAGTTCACTTACCAAAGTGAAGGATTTATATAAGGTCAGAGGGCGTTTTTCTTTGGGGAGGATCAGATCATATGCAGGAGATATACATAGATGTTGTTTTCGCGGCAAATCTTTTGATGGATTATCTTCTCCTCAGGCTGGTGGCAGGATTTCTGAGATGTCAGACCAGCCGCCTCCGGTGTCTGATGGCAGCAGTCCTGGGAGCCTCTGGTTCCTGCATGATTCTCTGTATTCCTTCGGAAAATACTCCTGTGCTGACAGTTATTCTCCATGGATTCTGTGCACTCTGGATGCTTCGGATCGGACTTAAGATCCAGAAGGGAGCGCTTCTTCTCAAAGCACTTCTGATGTTATATCTGACAGCATTTCTGTGTGGGGGATTCTGGGAGGCTGTTTCAAATGAAAGAACACTCACGATCAGAATTTTTTTATTATGTGTTTTTGTGGTATACACAGGCATCAGTGCTTTGCTTTTTGCGGCAGACTCGATCCGTGCCAGCCGGAAAAATATCTATCCGGTGACACTTGGTTATAAGGGCAGGGTGCAGTCGGCTTACGGTCTTTATGACAGCGGGAATTTTCTTACAGACCCTGTGAACGGGAAACCAGTGTCGATCATTGAGTCGGAACTTTTAAGAGAAATCCTGCCAGAGGAGCATGCAGAAGCACTGAAAAGACTGAATGAGAATCCAAAGGAACTGAATGACGCAGAACTCACAGATCTTAAGCCTCATTATCTGTCGATTAAGACCGTGGGAAAGAACTCACAGATGTTTCTGGCTGTAATGCTTGATGATCTGTGCATTTATACTCCTGGAGATGTGATTCATATATCAGATCCGGTTTTTGCTCTGACAAGTGAATCCTCTGCTTTGGGAAAGGAATACAGGATATTGTTGAATTCCAGATTATTGCGTTAGGAGGGGCAGGATATGGCAAGATCAGCAGCAGGCGTGGAGTATAATTCTTTTCAGCTTTTTCAGAGATTTGTTTTAACAAAATCAAGAGATGTTTATTATATCGGAGGGAGTGATGTTCTTCCGGCACCGCTGGAGCCGAAGAGAGAGGCATATGTGATAAGCAGACTTACAGGTGAAAAGCAGCAGGAGGCAAAATCAATCCTGATTGAACACAACCTGAGACTGGTGGTATATATAGCGAAGAAATTTGACAATACAGGGGTTGGGGTTGAAGATCTGATCTCTATTGGAACAATCGGTCTTATCAAAGCAATCAATACGTTTAATCCTGTCAAAAATATCAAGCTGGCAACGTACGCATCCAGGTGTATTGAGAATGAGATCCTGATGTATCTTCGCAGAAACAGCAAGACACGGATGGAGGTTTCTATTGATGAACCGCTGAATGTAGACTGGGATGGAAATGAACTTCTTTTATCAGATGTCCTGGGGACAGATGATGATGAGATCTCACGTAAAATGGAGGATGAGGTGGAGATTACCCTTCTTGGAAAGGCAATCAACAAGCTTTCTCCAAGAGAGCAGATGATCATCAAACTCCGGTTCGGACTCAATAATGATGAGGGTAAAGAAAAGACGCAGAAAGAAGTTGCAGACCTGCTGGGGATTTCTCAGTCCTATATTTCCAGACTCGAGAAGCGGATCATGAAGCGGCTGAAGAAAGAGATCATAAAATATGAATAATATAAGCTGCTGAGACCCAGGTGCTCAACAGCGAGGATTTGTTTATAAGAGGGCATATCCTGGCATATACATAGAAAGAATATGCGAGAGGATGTGTCCTTTTTTGCGGAAATATATAATGGAACTGGTGATGACGGGAATGCTGCTTGTCAGTTTTTACTTTCTCTCGAGACAGGCAGCAGCGGTTTCAGTATGGATGAATTCAGGGAAAGTACAGACAGAGGAGAAGGTGATAGTGCTTGATCCGGGACATGGAGGCAGTGATCCGGGTATGATCGGGGTGGACGGACTGGAAGAAAAAGGAGTCAATCTGTCGGTGGCACTTCTGTTGAGAGAAAAACTGGAAAAAAAGGGATTTACTATCCTGATGACAAGAGAAAAAGACCAGGGACTGTATGATGAAACAGCACAGAACAAAAAAGCCCAGGATATGCAGCGGAGGATCGCATTGATCGATGAGACAGCTCCTGTGCTGACGGTGAGTATTCATCAGAACAGTTATCCTGACCCGGAGGTAAAGGGACCACAGGTTTTTTATTATGAAACATCGGAAAAAGGAAAAAAACTGGCGGAGGATATTCAGGAAAGTCTGAATACGATGCTTAAGGCAGAACGTCCGCGGAAGATCAAAGGAAACACCAGTTATTATCTTTTGAAAAGAAGTAAAGGCGTGCTTGTGATCGCAGAGTGCGGTTTTCTTACCAATCCTGAGGAGGCTTCTCTTCTTCAGACAGAGGAGTATCGGGAAAAGGTGGCAGATGCACTTGCTGAGGGAATCGGCAGATACCTGCAGAAACAGTAAAACTTTTTTTGCTATTAATTTCGTATTCTGTTATACTGGATTCGAAACAATGAAGAAGAGAAAAAATACAGAGGATATTTTTATGTTGGGAATTATTTACTGCCTGCTGGCAGTGTTAGCAGGAAAAGAAGCAGCAGGCATGTTCTTTGTGTCAGCAGACGGTAGGAACAAAGTCAAAGCAAATCAGTTCTGGATACTGGCCGGTGGTGCATTTGGAATAGGGATCCTGATGTTCGGATGGGTCACTTATATGATTGCCTGGGCGGCAAGTGCACTGGGAGCCCGGAAACCGCTTTTTTATGCAAATATATTCGTGATGGCAGTCGCACTTGTGTTTTTGAGTTTTCTGTATATCAAGAGATATCGGAGCAGCAATACGATATTGTCAAAATATGAACATGGTCTGATCAGTGACAGGAAACGTTTCAGGATGGAAGTGATCCTGGCTGTGATCCTTATCGTATTTATTACATGGATCATGTTTTTTGTGTTTTACATAAAGGATGGTATTTTGTATTCCGGATATACAGTTTACGGGGACTATGCACCTCATACGGCGATGATGAGATCTTTTTCGCTTGGAAATAATTTTCCTACGCAGTATCCTCATTTTGGCGGGGAAGATGTAAAATATCATTTTATGTTCCAGTTTCTTGTTGGAAATCTGGAATTTCTCGGACTGCGTCTCGATTTTGCCTACAATATAGTCAGCATCCTGGCACTTCTGGCTTTTCTTATGATGCTCTATAATCTGGCACTGCGGATTACCGGAAGCCTGGCAGCTTCTGTGCTGACGATCGTATTTTTCTTTTTCCGAAGTGCATTGACCTTCTTTCATTTTGTGATCGAACATCTTGAGGCCGGAGATCTGACAGAAACATTTAAGACCAATCTGAGTTTTATCGGTTATACACCGAATGAAAACTGGGGACTCTGGAATTTTAATGTTTATCTGAATCAGAGACATCTGGCATTCGGGCTTTTGATCGTCACGCTGGCACTTTGGATGTTTATGGATTGGATAGAAGCTGGCTGTGATCATGAAGAAAAGGGATGTCACTGGCTTTGGGGCAGATTGTTCAGCAGGGAGGCATGGAAGAGCCGAAATCTGGAGAATGCACTTTTGGTTGGAATGATGCTGGGCCTGACTTCTTTCTGGAATGGGGCAGCTGTCATAGGCGGACTTCTGATCCTTTTGGGGTTTGCTGTATTTTCAGATGGAAAACTTGATTATCTGGCGGCGGCAGTGACAGCAGTTGTTTTCGCAGAGCTTCAGGCCAGGACTTTTATCTGGGGAAATGCTGTAAATACTTCATTTTACTGGGGATTTCTGGCAGAGAACAAGTCATTGCCAGGTGTGCTGTGGTTTCTTCTGCAGATGAGCGGTATCTTTTTTCTTGGTACCTTTGTACTTCTGTGTTTTTTGAGAGAACGCAGGCAGAGGGTTATACTGATCAGTTTTCTGTTCCCTTTGGTTTTTGCATTTTGTGTGTCGCTGACACCGGATATCGCAGTAAATCAGAAATACATCATGATCTCTTATGCATTTGTTGCAATGTTCTGGGGCTGGGCAGTTGTACAGCTGGCCGGCAAAAATATCCGCCGCAGAGTGGCAGCAGCAGTTCTTACCCTCTGTCTCACGATCACGGGAATTTACGATTTTGTGATCATTGTGCGTGATAACGGGCCGGGTCGGAGAGTGACTGTAAATCTGGACAGTGCGCTGACAGACTGGCTGGCACAGAATCTGACAAGCAAAGATCTGATCCTGACGCCGGAATACAGTATCAATGAAGTGACGATGGCTGGTGTCATGATGTATATGGGATGGCCATATTATGCCTGGTCAGCAGGATATGATACCTATGGACGGGCAGAGATCGCAAAGACGATTTACAATTCAACCGATGAAAATACTGTGAAAAATCTTGTAAAGCAGGAAAAAATCACCTATATTTTATTTGAAGACGGAATGCAGTTTGAGCAAACGGAATGCAGAGAAGATGTCATTGCCGAAGCGTTTCGTCTGGTGTACCAATCGGAGGATGGGAGAATAAGAATTTATGAAACCTCAAACAATTAAAAAAACAATCATAAGAGTCATACCGGCAGTACTTCTTGCTGCATTGTCAGCATTTCTTTTAAAAGGAGATGTCTGGACCTTCTGGACCTGGTATCTCCTTGCAGCAGTGCTTGGAATCGCAGGAATGGCGATCACAGGAAGACTGTTTGGAAGCTTTGCGGACAAAGGATGGATGTTTTCCAAGGTTGTCTCTATTACGATCACGGGATTTCTGACATGGTTTCTGGTATCTGTCAGAATTCTGGAATTTACAACTCCAGTCTGTGTGGGTGTTGTGATAGTGTTTGGCCTTGTCTGCATTCTTGCATACGAAAAACAGCGAAAGAACGGATATGAATGTCTGCCGATCGACAATCTGGATCTTGTCTATGTGGAGGAAATCCTGTTTTTTGCAGTATTTCTTCTCTGGACATATCTGGCGGGATTTCATCCGGCGGCACATGGAACAGAGAAATTTATGGATTATGGTTTCATGGAAGCCATGATGCGGAGTAAGACACTTCCGGCAGCAGATATCTGGTATTCCCAGGGAAAGATCAACTATTATTACGGCGGTCAGTATTTTGCTGTGTTCCTGACAAAAGTTTCAGGAACTCAGGTGGAACTGACCTATAATCTGATGCGTACTTTTGTGGCGGCATTTGCTTTTGTGCTTCCGTTTTCGCTGGTACGGCAGATGACAGAAGATATACAGGATAAGAAAATCTCCGGCTGGAAAAAGAGACTTCCGTCTGTGACAGGATTTATTGCAGGTCTGGCAGTTTCTGTTGCCGGAAATATGCATTATGTTGTCTATGCACAGATCATCCCGCTGATCCAGAAGTTAAAGGGAGAAGAAGTGAGTGGATACTGGTTCCCGGATGCCACCCGTTATATTGGATTTAATCCGGATGTGCCGGATAAGACGATCCATGAGTTTCCATGTTATTCGTTTGTGCTGGGAGATCTGCATGCACATGTGGTGAATATCATGTTCGTGCTGCTTCTTCTGGGGCTGTTGTACGCATGGATGCAGAAAGTCCGGAATACGACACCGTCTGTGGAGAAACTTGGACGCAGAAAATTCTGGATGCAGCAGCTTCTGATGCCGCAGATCCTTGCAGCAGCAATGCTTCTTGGAATGTTCCACTGGACAAACTACTGGGATTTTGTGATCTATTATGTTGTGACAGGCGGAACAGTACTGTTTATGAATATCATATGTCTGAAAGGCGATATCAGGCGGATCATAGCAGTGACAGCGGCGCAGGCAGCAGAGATTTTTGCTGTGGCAACAGTGATCATTCTGCCATTTACACTGCAGTTTACAACTATGGTGCAGGGAGTAAGATTTGCACAGAACCATTCTCTGTTTCATCAGCTTTTGATCCTGTGGGGACTTCCGACAATCCTTACACTTGTATTTGTGATATCACTGATCACAGAAAAACTCAAAAACCTGGAACATAAATCACTGTATCGACTGATGAAAGCAATCCGTACTCCGGATCTGTTTGCGGTGATCATGGGATTTTGTGCGATCGGACTTGTTGCGATCCCGGAAATTGTTTATGTCCGTGATATCTATGAAAATGGAAATGCGCGTGCAAATACGATGTTCAAGCTGACTTATCAGGCATATATCATGTTTGGAATGACGATGGCATATGTGATCTTCCGTCTGATAATCGTAAACCGCAAAAAAATCCTCAAGGCAGTTGGAGCGATCGGGCTTGTACTTCTTCTGTGGACCTGCGGATACTTTGGCAGGAGTGTGGATTCCTGGTTTGGACAGGTTCTGGACCCGTCCCAGTACAAGGGACTGAATGCGACGGCGTTTCTGGAAACAGACTATGCAGAGGATGCCGGTGCGATCAGATGGCTCAAAGAAAACATCGAAGGATCTCCGGTAGTCCTGGAGGCGAATGGTGACAGCTATTCCGAGTATGAACGAGTTTCTGCAATGACAGGGCTTCCGACAGTGATGGGCTGGTATGTGCATGAATGGCTGTGGAGAAATGATGTGGCAGATCTGAACGAGAAATCAGCTGAGATCGAGTCTGTTTATACTTCAACAGATACTGCCCGAGTTCAGGAACTGATTGAGAAATATGATATTTCCTATATTTTTGTGGGTTCCTGTGAGAGAGAAAAATACGAGGCGAATCTGAATAATGAAGGTCTGCAGAGCCTGGG
>CAKRTP010000074.1 GCA_934402155.1 uncultured Blautia sp.
ACCGGCTCCATCACAACTGCATTCTGCATCTGTGTATAGATGATATGCACCTCATCCACTTCTCTTTCCAGAAAGCTCCTTACAACTTCCTCACTGATCAATCTTGCACGATGCATGGTCGGCTTCTGCACGGTATAACGGAAGCTTCCATCCATGTCCACATCTTTCTTGCCAAAATACTGACGACCGACCATACCTAAAACATACAGCTTATGATATCCAGGCGTAGCTGCTATAAATTCTTCTGTCATTTTGGTGATATTGTGGTTATAAGCACCTGCCATACCCTTGTCGCCAGTTACCACTATGGTTGCTATCTTACGTTCTTCCTGCGGGATCAGATGACGCACGCTGAAGAACGGATGCTGGATATCCGGGATATGACGGAGGATCCTGGCAATCGCACCCTGCATATTATAGAAGTAAGGCTCTGTATCAGACAGTATCTTCTTGGCTTTTTTCATTTTGGAAGAGGAAATCATATACATGGCATTGGTAATCTTCATTGTGTCCTGGACACTGCTTATCCTGCTTTTTATTTCTCTTGCATTTGCCATAATTTTCTCCTATGCAACCTTTGCTTATTACTGTTCACTCCGTTCACAGCTGTCGTAACTGTTCAGTACCCTCACAGTCACGAGTCAAAATGCATTCCAAATCACCTTCGGTGATGGCATTTTGCCTTGTATGTCTCGGGATTTTGGCAAAAAATATGCCAAAACACCTCGCGGAATACTACCTTCTGAATAGTTACCAGTTATCTTTATTTATTTTGTGGCTGTACGATCCTTAAATTCATCTGCAGCCTGAAGGATTTTTTGTCCAAGTTCATCGCTTAAGACTTTGCTCTCATCGATTTCCCTGCCGATCTCAGGATATGCGTTATCAAAATACTCAAGCATATCCATCTGATACTTCTTTATGTTCTTCTTATCCACATGAACCAGCTTTTTGTGGGTCGCTGTCCACAGTGTGATAACCTGCTGGTGGAGAGAAAGTGGATTACACAGCGGCTGCTTCAGAAGTTCCATCAGGCATCCGCCGTAGGCAAGCTGTGCTTTGGTAGCATCATCCAGATCAGAACTGAACTGGGTAAAGACTTCCATCTCACGATACTGTGCCAGATCGATACGGATACTTCCGGATGCTTTCTTCATTGCCTTGGTCTGTGCTGCACCACCTACTCGTGATACGGAAAGACCTACATTGACAGCCGGTCTCATACCTGAGAAAAACAGATCACTTTCAAGGAAAATCTGTCCGTCTGTAATGGAAATTACGTTGGTAGGGATATAGGCAGATACATCACCCGCCTGTGTCTCGATGATCGGAAGTGCTGTGATAGAACCTCCGCCCAGTTTGTCGCTCAGACGGCTGGAACGCTCCAGAAGTCTTGAATGAAGATAGAATACGTCACCAGGATATGCCTCACGTCCCGGAGAACGCTCCAGAAGCAGTGACAGTGCTCGATATGCAACTGCATGCTTGCTCAGATCATCATAAACAATAAGGACATCCTTTCCTTTGTACATAAAGTACTCAGCAAGAGCAGTTCCTGCATAAGGAGCGATATACTGAAGCGGCGCACAGTCACTTGCAGTTGAGGAAAATACTGTTGTATATTCCATAGCTCCATATTTCTCAAGGTTGGATACAACTTTGGCTACTGTAGATGCCTTCTGACCGATTGCCACATAAATACAGATCACGTCCTTACCCTTCTGGTTCAGGATCGTATCGATTGCAAGGGAAGTCTTACCGGTCTGTCTGTCACCAATGATAAGTTCTCGCTGTCCTCGTCCGATCGGGAACATGGAATCAAGTGAAAGGATTCCTGTTTCCAGCGGTACATTTACGGATTTACGGTCGATAATTCCAGGTGCCGGATTCTCTACCGGACGATAATCCTGTTCTTTGATATCACCTTTTCCGTCAATCGGGGCTCCAAGAGCATTGACGATTCGTCCAACGAAACCATCACCTACAGGTATACCTGCCTGTTTACCAGTTCTGGTTACTTTGGTTCCCTCCTTGATTCCGGTATCCTTACCAAACAGAATACATCCCATGCTGTTTGTACGGATATCCTGAACCATTCCCTTGAGTCCGTTTTCAAATACTACAACCTCGCCATACATAGCGTGATCAATTCCATAAACAGTTGCAATTCCATCTCCTACGGAAATGACCGTTCCTACTTCCTGGTTCTGGCTGATTTCATCATAATTCTCTATTTCTTCTTTCAGAATGGAAATAATCTCATCTGGATTGATTGCACTCAACGTGTTCACCTCCGGGTCAATTTCTGTTCCAGCTTGCGGTAACGTCCCCGCAGGCTCCAGTCATATTCACTTCCGCCTGCCAGAAGGACAAATCCTCCGATCAGGCTTTTATCTTCTATCATTTCTATTTCGGCTTTCTGAGCCCCAAATTCCCGGCATAAAAATGCTCTGATACCATCAAGCTGTGCATCCTTCGGTGCTGTTACATAACGCATAACTGCATGTATGGTCTTCTCATGCTGTCGGCACAGTTCTTCATAGTCTTCGAAAATCTCTTCGATCAGATCGATTCTGTGATGCTTACAGATGACCTTGATGAAGTTTCTCATTTCCTCAGGGATCACTCTGTCGACCACTTTCTCTTTAATCTCAAATGGTACCAATGGGTTCTTCAGACTCTGTTCGAGTTCAGGAACCTCCCGGAATATTTCTTTTGTATTCTGTATGACCTTTCTGGAAACAGAAAGGTCATACAGAGTTTTTGCATAATTAACGGCGGTCACTGTCATCTGGATCACCTGCTTCTTTTATAAATTGGTCATACAAGGATAAATCCTGGTCTGCTCCACTGTTTTTACCAATAATTTTGCCGGCAGCTTCCATAGCAAGAGAGGCAACATCGTCTTTCATCTGGCGCATAGCATTCTCGCGCTCTGTGTTGATATCCTCCTGTGCTTTGGCAAGCATTGCAGATACCTTTGTCTGTGTATCTTCCACAGTTTTGTCTGCCTGTGCTTTGGCTTCTTTTCTGGCCTGTTCCATAATCTGAAGGGATTCTTCTCTGGCGGATTTCAAAGCACCCTCATACTGTTCCTTAAGTGCCCTCGCCTGATCCTCCTGCTTCTTTGCTCCTGCAAACTGCTGATCGATCATAGCCTTTCTTTCGTCCATCACTTTGATGATCGGTCCGAATAAAAACTTCTTCATCAATAAATAAAGAACTAACAGGTTGATGATCGTAAAGACAAGGTTGATGTCAATTTTTATCACCTGGTCCACCTGCCTCTCTGTATTTTTCGGTTCTTTATCATTAGCCCAGCATGATGATGATCAGAAGTCCGATTACGAAACCATAAATAGCTGTTGCCTCGGCAAGGGCACAACCTAACAGCAGGTTCTTACTGATCTTGCTCTCTGCTTCCGGCTGTCTTGCAATAGCTTCAACTGCCTTGGAAGTTGCGATACCAATACCAATACCTGCTCCAATACCTGTAAGAACTGCGATAGCTGCTCCAATTGCTACTAATGTTGACATACTTTTTTCCTCCTGAATAGATATCAAATTTTCTTTTGCCTTACTCGATTGCTTCCTTGATGAACAAGGATGTTAAAAATACAAATACATAAGCCTGTATGAATCCGTCAAAGAAATCAAAATACAGACTGAACGGTATGGGAAGAATTGCCGGACATATAAATTCAAGCAATTTCATTACAACAAAGCTTCCCAGAACATTACCAAATAATCGCATGCACAGAGATGTCGGTCTGATCGCAAGCTCCAGAATATTGATCGGAAGCATGATCGGCACAGGCTCTGCAAAACTCTTAAGGAAGCCCTTAAGACCCCGCTTATGAAATCCTGCATATTCAATCAGAATAATGCTCATAAGCGACAGTGCTATGGTAACATTCATATCCTTCGTCGGTGGTGTAAACCCAAACACGCCTGCGATATTGGCTATTCCAATGAAAATTACGGTTGACATCAGATAAGGGACATACCGTTTTCCCTCTTCTCCCAGAATTCCCACAAAGAAATCCTGGAGGAAACTTACTCCTGATTCCAGAAGAAGCTGTTTTTTGCCCGGATTCTCGACTTTAAGGTTTCGAACCAGTATCAGAGAAAGTATTACCAGCACGGCCATAATGACCCAGGTAACCACAACGCTCTCTGCAATCGGTATTCCGCCGAACACTGGTATTGTAAATAAAGTCTTACTCTCAAGCTCCTCTGCCAATGTGGCTGATAAATTCCCCGTCTTTCTCCCTCCTTTTCCCCGACCGGCCCAGCATATTGGTCATACCGGTCTGCCGTTTGATTCCTTTATTTTACGCTTTGTCAAAAAAAAGTCAATATCCATTCTCACTGTTTTGCACAAAAAGTTTGCCGTTTTTTATACATTTTGCCTAATTATATTAAATATAACTTCATATTATATTATGAGTGATACCTCCCCATAAGATAAAACAGAAAATGAGCCATCTGCTTCCTGTACCCTGAGCCTTCCGTCGGGACAGATTTCCAGTGCCTTTGCCTCACGGATCTCCTGTCCATCCACGATCCGGATCTGTCTTCCCGGAACAAGATTCTGCTGTATATATTCCGGCGGCAGACGCA
Source organism: uncultured Blautia sp. (assembly GCA_934402155.1). GTDB lineage: Bacteria > Bacillota > Clostridia > Lachnospirales > Lachnospiraceae > Blautia_A. The sequence goes on from CAKRTP010000074.1 coordinate 4,624, forward strand.
GCTCTCTGGTCTCCTCAAGCAATGCATTGATGATCTCTGCTGCAAGCCTGTTGCGATCCAGGTCTGCAGCCGCCTCCCTGTTCTTATAAAGTGCTCCCGCAATTCCCTGCAGTTCAGACGGATATCCCTCTGCCGCTTCATACAGATTCAGTCCGATCCCCACAACTGCAAAATCAATCTCTCCGCTCTCAAAATCCGTGACAGCCTCTGTCAGAATGCCGCAGACTTTTCTTTCATTGTAATAAAGATCATTGACCCACTTAATATCAAGAGATATTCCTGTTATTTTGAGGACAGCCTTGTAGACTGCCACTGCTGCCTCCGCAGTAAGAATAAGGCTCTCACGGAGACTGCCATGAGGTTTGAGGATCACACTCAGATACAAACCTGCACCCTCCGGGGAATAAAAGCTCCTGCCTCTCCTGCCTCTTCCTGCTGTCTGCTTCCCTGCCACTACGCAGCCGCCATGACCGGCAAGCCCTGTCACTGCCGCTTCCTTGGCTGCACGATTCGTAGAATCTGTTTCCTGATATACTTTCAGATAAGCTTCCTGTGAAACTAAAAAGGGCTGTATTGCCTCAACGGAAAGACGATGACTGTCCTTCACCAGCATATAGCCCTTGTTCTGCCCTGCCTCTATTGTATATCCCTCTTCCCGCAGAGCCTTCACTGCTTTCCAGATTGCTGCTCTGGTACAGTGAAGCTCCTCGGCAAGCTTCTCTCCTGAAAGAGTCTCCCCTTTCTGCTGTTCTAATATTCCTAAAAGTTTAGATTTTACCGTCATATTTTTCTCCATAATTTTTAAGGGTTTTTTTAAGAAATGAAACATATTCCCTGCGGATATTATCTGGTGATACGATCACAGCTCCTGTACCAAGTCCTGCAAGCCAGCCGAAAAACTGTGTACCCACCTTGATCTGTGCCTGCATGGAAAAATGGTTCTCATCCTTGGGGATCAGCATCACATCCTGACCAAAATGATCAAGTACAACTCCCACAAACTGATTTTCAAATTCCATACGCACACTTCTCTCCGTTCCTCCGAACATCCCGAAAGTGCCGGAAGAAAATTTCCCCAGTTCAAAATCCCTGAAAATATTGCCGCCATTTCTTTTCTGTTGCCCGATTACCTCCACATGCATCATCTTGTCCACACGATAGTGCTTCACAACTCCACTAACCTCATCCATCCCCAGAAGATAATAATTCTCATTCTTCCAGATCATCTTCCATGGGCTTGCCTGATACCACTCCCCGTCCTTCCGGGGCTTCAGTTCTCTGGACAAAGTCCATTCATAATAATGAAACCGGATCTGTCGGTTATTCGATATTCCTTCATAAATCGTCTGGATATTACTGTAAATCTCCTCGTTGACAGTCTTCGTCCCTGATTCGATAAAGAGCTGGTTCCGGAGTTTCCTGGCAGCCGGCAAAGTCACCAGACTCTCCAGCTTGCGAAGCAGTTCTCTGGATTTCTTCTGCGTGATAAATCTGGAAGACTGCACTGCATCCATAAGAAACTTGACTTCAGGAAGCTGAAATTTACGGTTCGCCACATAAAATCCTCCTGTTTTGCCACGGCGGTTGCGGATATCCAGCCCATATAATCTCAGAGTTTCGATGTCATCATAAATTGTCTTGCGCTCGACATTGATCCCGTACCCGCTGAGGTACTGTGCCATCTCCCGGGCAGACATGGGATGCTCCTCATCTGTCCTCTCCTGCAGCACATCCATCAGATATAATATTTTCAGTTTCTGGTTGAATGATTTCGGCATATAATATATAGTATCCTTCTTGTCAATCTCAATCTGCCCTATTTATCAGTCAGCGCAGCTACTACACCAGAATATACTACCACAAATGCCAGTGCCATAGCAATCCTGTCGGCAGAATGTACATCTATCTTCATGATCATAGCTCCGATGATCATGATCTCCAGGGTGACCAGCACACCCAGGATCATTGCCATCACATTGGAAAATTTCTTCCTGGTGCCATGATTCTCTCTTCTGTCTGACTGATAATGTCTCTTTGCTGCCTCTGCTGTGTTCATCATTGTAAAATCCCCTTTATATCGTATTCTGATCGGTAAATCTCGAATATCTGTTCCGAACATCTTTTCCGAACGTGTTTTCGATATAAAGAGTATTACACATTAAATGTCCAATAAAACGGGATGAATTTATTTTTTCGAATATATGTTCACTATTTATCAGCGAACAAAATTTTGTCCGTCGTGTACCTGCCGTTTTCGACTGTCATGACTGCCATCGTGATATCCTGCGAAAACCGCCTTCGTCCGCAGCTTCCCGGATTCAGCCACAGCCTTCCATCGATCATCTTTTCAAAATATTTATGCGTATGCCCGAATATCACAACCTGAGCGTCTCCCAGATCCCATGCCACATCTTTTTTATTATGCGTCATGAAAAATTCCACTCCTTCGATTCTGAAACGGAGTGTCCTGGCAATCCCCTCCGCCCAGTCCCGGTCATTATTTCCACGTACAACATAGATCGATCCAAGATAACGGATCTCGTCAAGTAGTTTCGGATCACTCACATCACCTGCATGAAGAATGCAGTCACATGTCTTCAGGATTTTCAGGACTTCCGGTCTTAACAGACCATGAGTATCCGAAATGATCCCTATTTTTTTCGCCACAAATCTCACTTCCTTTCACATGTTTCATCTTTCTCATAATTCTCTCACTTTTTTTCAAGAATGCCAAAACAGGCTCCTCTTGCAGCGAGGAGCCTGGTCTTTATATATTTTTGCGGCAGATATCTTCCAGACAGCATTTGTCACAATAAGGCTTTGTGCGTGCAGTACAGACTTCTCTTCCGTGGTAAACAAGACGATGGCAGAAATCACTGCCTTCTTCCGGCGGAATGATCTTCCACAGAGCCATCTCCACCTTCTTAGGATCCTTGATGCCGTCAACCAGACCGATACGGTTGGTCAGACGGATGCAATGTGTATCTGTCACGATCGCCGGTTTGCCAAAAACGTCTCCCATGATCAGGTTTGCGCTCTTGCGTCCTACTCCCGGCAGTTTCAGAAGTTCATCAAAAGTTGTCGGGATGTTGTCGTTGTACTGCTCATGAAGGATCCGCATACACGCGCTGATATCCCTTGCCTTGCTCCTGCCAAGCCCGCATGGTCTGACAATTGCTTCAATCTCCTCCGGTTCTGCCTGTGCCAGAGAAGCCACATCCGGATATTTTGCATAAAGATCTTCTACGACTACGTTTACTCTTGCATCGGTGCACTGGGCAGCCAGCCGCACACTCACCAGAAGCTTCCATGCCTGGTCATAATCCAGCGTACATCCCGCATCCGGATATTCTTTCCTGAGTCTGTCGATCACTTCCAGTGCCAGTTCTTTCTTAGTCATTTTTTCTCTCCGTTCACAATTGCTAAAAAGTACCGAAAATACGGTCTCCGGCATCGCCAAGTCCCGGACAGATATATGCATGATCATTCAGTTCACGGTCCAGATGTCCCACATAGATCTGTACATCCGGATGCTCTCTGTGAAGACGCTCCAGTCCCTCCGGTGCTGCAATAACAAACATACATTTGATCTTTTTTCCGCCATGCTGCTTGATCATTCTGACGGCATCTACCGCAGATCCTCCTGTTGCGAGCATCGGATCCGTCACAATAATCTGTCTCTGCTCGATCAGATCCGGCAGCTTACAGAAATATTCATGCGGTTCATGTGTCTCTGGATCTCTGTAAAGACCGATATGGCCGATCTTTGCAAAAGGAACCAGTGTGGTAATGCCATTAACCATACCAAGACCGGCACGAAGTACCGGTACGATCGCCAGCTTCTCACCTGAGATCATAGGTGACATACAGGTTTCGATCGGTGTCTCAATCTCTACATCCTCCAGCGGAAGATCTCTCAGTGCCTCATATCCCATCAGCACCGCAATCTCCTCGGTCAGCTTACGAAATTCATTCGTCCCTGTGTTTTTGTTTCGAAGCATGGATATTTTGTGCTGGATCAGAGGATGATCCATAATAAATACGTTCTCCATATTATCCGTTACTGAAAACTTATAAAAAGTTATAAACTTCTATGTTTCATTCCTACTTCAACGAGTATGCTTTTGATGATA
>CAKRTP010000075.1 GCA_934402155.1 uncultured Blautia sp.
AGAAACAGCATATTAAAGAGAAATGTAAATGTTCCCATGGAAATTTCTGTGATCAGGCTCAGAACAAACGGAAGTCCCGAAACCGGTGAGGTTCCCAGTCCCGCACGTGTAACAAAACTGATTCCCAACGCACAGAACACCATTCCCATAACGAACACACAATACCGTTTTACCGTCGACCATTGCTTCATGAATCGTACCTCCCAACTGACAGTCTTTATGCAACTTTGACAAGCTGTAGTTTGTATCTTTTCCTTTATTTTAATGTATAAACAAAGTTTTTGCAAGAGGCAAATTATTTTTGTATGTTTTGTACAATTTCAAAAAAGAAACCAGGGGCACACCTGGTTTCCCCTGGTTTTTAATAATCACTGCTTGATCCCGAAAAACTTTCTCCGCCGCTGGAGAAGCTTCCGGAACTTCCGTCATTTTTATCATCATCCTTTGGTTTTTCGGTCTGACTGACTGTGCTGTACAGAAACATATCTATCTGTTCATGAAGCTCAAGACCACCATCTGCTGTATAGGTATCTGCATCTGCCTGCTGCACTCTTGTTTTCATTTTGCCAAACTGTCTCCAGGTCATAAAGCCGGCCGGAACTGCCATGGCTGCAAAACACAACAGCAGATCGATCAGAAACTGTCCTGCAAAAGACCTTTCGCGAACATCCATCAGACGAACCTTATGTCCCTCACTGACCCTGTCAAGTCCGCTTCGCAGATCTGTGATCAGCGACTGATATCCGCCCACCGGATCGTCGGCTTTGAGGTATTTTTTGCAGTTATCGAGCATCTTCTCCTGGACTTTCGATGAAAAATCATTCTGCGTGTCCCCTCGAAATACGATCGTGATATTTCTTGCATCCGGCTGATGGAAAATACACATTCCCTCATATGTATCGCCGTATCCGATATCGTTTTCCTGCATGAACTCTGCCGCATACAGTCTGTAGTCCTCGTCCTCACCGATATCAGGCGAGATCAGCAGTACTGCATCATATCCGTATTCGTCATAAATATCTGCCAGTTCCTGATCCAGCATTTCCGCCTCTGCTTCATCCAGAAGCCCGTAATCGTCAAATACCCAGGAAATCTCTTCTGCGTCTGCCATATCGCTCTCCGATGATGCTGACACAGAAAATGACATCATAAATACCAGACACAGGCAAAGAAACATTTCTTTCAACAGCCATCCTGATCTTCTCATCTATATCACCCCCAGTAAACGCAGAAATGTGACCGCACCCACTGCCAGAGCTGTCAGCGGGATATGACGCATAAACCAGTATTTGACTGCCAGCTTTCCGGATACCGGAAGGTCTCCGATCAGATGTCCTGTCTGTCCATTCATGGCAAAGGAATAATCCTTTCCATCCCATTTCGTATTCAGAAACCAAACCGGAAACAGTGCGTATTTGACTTCTCCCTTTCCGGTTAACGTGATCTTTTCCTGTTTTGGAACTACTGTTGCGTAGCCATAAACTGTCTTCTCAAAGCTGTCCCTGACGCTTTTTTCCATTCGCGCATACACTCGTTCTGTGAGTTCGTCCGGTTCCTGGTCATATTTATCTGCCATATAACCCGAAAGATAGGAGAGTTTAAATTCTGTAAGATCTTTGTAATCATATGGCTCTATTGCTTCCATCGTCGTGTCATCGATAAGTTTGGAGCCATCTACAGGGATTTTTTCGAATTTCAGTTTTCCGGAGCGCACGACATGATAATACTTTGTTTCTGTGTATTTGTAGTCATCATCCTCCCAGAAACGGGTTTTTGTCGCCTCATAGCGAAAACGTCCAGCCGTATCCAGATCAAACAGCCAGAAAGGAACGTAGACTGCCTTGATCTCCTCAAGATGATTCTGCTTTTTGAATACCCTCGGAAGCAGCGGCTTGCCTTCATAATGCTTTTTGAGTGCCTCTACTGCTTCTTTTTTGGATTTTGCAAACGGTATGATATAATCCGGGCGATAGCTGTCTTTGAACTGCTCCGGCATGATCATCGGATTATCGCAGTAGGGACATATAGTTGCCCCCGTTGTCTTTTCTGCCAGGATCTCAGCCCCGCAGGAAGGACAGCTCCAGACAGTCATATTTGCCTTCTCATCCGACTGCCACTGTTCCGGCTCAAAACCTTCCCAGTGATCTCCTGTCGTCTCCCTTATATCATCTACCTGTTCTGCCTGTTCAGTTATCGTATCCAGTTCATCCAGTGAATACTCTTTTCCGCAGTAGTCACATTTCATCTTCTGTGATTTACTGTCAAAGGCAAGACCGGCAGAACAATTGGGGCATTTATAATTCAAAGTATCTGCCATAATGTAAGTTCCTCCCCTTATGGTCTCGGTTTGCCGCATTCCTGACAGAATTTGCCTGTATTTACAGTCCCGCAGCTGCAGGTCCATGGTCCTGCCGGACGAGGGCTTCCACACTCAGAACAGAATTTGCCTCTGTTTACCGCACCACAGCTGCAGGTCCATTCTGCCTGTGGTGCCGGTGCTGCCGGCTGTACAGGCTGTACCTGCGGTACCGGTTGCTGCTGCTGTCCCATGCTGAACAGATTCTGTGCATTTGCACCTCCGACATTTGCCGCCATGTTCATTGCTGCAAAAGCCATTGCCGGTCCTGTCTTCTCATTTGATGCCGCTGACTGCATTGCACTTGCCTGGGCTCCTACCATCTGGGCTGCTGCCATCGTAGGATTGCGGAAAACAGCATTTCTCTGCAGTTCCTTGATCATTGCTTCGTCTTCCTGGGAAGCTTTTACACTGGACACGCCAAGAGAAACAATGCGGATTCCCCTGAGATCATCCCATTTGTCAGAAAGCACCTTGTTCAGCACATCGGAAAGTTCCTGTGTATGTCCAGGAAGTGCACTGTACCGGATCCCCATCTCCGAGATTTTTGCAAAAGCCGGCTGCAGTGCTGTCATAAGTTCACTCTTGAGCTGTCCGTCGATCTCTTCTCTCGTATAATCCTGTTCCACATTGCCGCAGACATTTGTATAGAAGAGAACCGGATTGGCGATCTGATAACTGTATTCACCAAAGCATTTGATCGTGATATCCATATCCAGTCCGATATTGGCATCTACCACACGGAACGGAACAGGATTCGGGGTACCATATTTATTGCCGACAAGTTCCTTGGTATTTACAAAATAAACCCTCTGGTCCTTTGGCGGCTCTCCGCCAAAAGTAAAACGCTTGCCAACCTGCTGAAAGGCTGCCTTAACTCCATTTCCCAGTCCTCCGCAGAAAATGGATGGTTCTGAGGAGGTATCATAGGTATATTCTCCTGGCTCCGCACATACATCTACGACTTTGCCCTGCTCTACGATCAGCATACACTGTCCGTCATTGACCGCGATCACAGAACCGTTTGAGATAATATTCTCAGAACCGTGCTTGTTTGATGACCTTCCGGATACTTTCTTGTGTGCCTTCGTCATCAGCACATCAGCCGGCATAGATTCACAGTAAAAATATTCTTTCCACTGGTCCGCCAGGACACCTCCTGCGGAACCTAAAGCTGCTTTGATCAATCCCATACTAAAATCCTCCTTTTTATTGTTATGAATCATTTTTTGTGATACTCATTCAATGAGCCCGAACTGTTTTCAGGAAAGTTTATGGATAAACAGACCGCTTCGAAGCTTCGGCTCAAACCAGGTGGACTTCGGCGGCATCAGCTTACCCTCGTCTGCGATCTGCATCAGATCTGCCATTGATGTCGGATACATGGCAAAAGCCACTCCACCTGTCTTATCTGCGATCTCTGCCAGTTCCCTGAGTTTATGACTTCCTCCCACAAAGCGGATTCTCTCATCTGTACGCGGATCTGCGATTCCAAGAACCGGTGAAAGAACTTTTTCCTGAAGAATGGAAACATCAAGCTGACCTACCACATCTTTCTTCGCATAGACATCCTCCCATGCTCTGAGATGGTACCAGTTCCCTCCGACATACATTCCCATACAGTGCTTCTCGACCGGCTTGCATGGAAATCCCGGCATGATCATCAGTTCGAAATTAAATTTGAGACTTGCAACGAATGCATGCTCATCCATACCATTCAGATCCCGAACCACTCTGTTATAAGAAAGAATCGTCAGCTGGTCATACGGGAATACTACAGAAAGGAAGTAGTTAAATTCCTCACTGCCATCATAATCCGGATGTTCCTGTCTTCTCTTAAGTCCTACTTTGACTGCTGAAGCCGCTCTGTGATGTCCGTCTGCTATGTATACGGAAGGAATGTTCCCAAACTGTTCTGCGATCATGGCTTTTTCGTTTTCGCCATCGATCACCCATACACGATGTCCGATCTCGTCCTCTGCCGTAAAGTCATAAACCGCATCATGAGAAGCCTTCCAGTTCTCCATAAGGTCAAGCAGTTCCCTGGGATATTTACAGGCAAGATAGATCGGACCGGTATTGGCATCGCATACGTCTACATGGCGGATACGATCCTGCTCCTTATCCTCCCTGGTAAGCTCATGCTTCTTAACCACATCGTTCATGTAATCATCGATAGAGCAACAGCCAACCAGACCTGTCTGTGTCCTGCCCTTGCGCGTCAGTTCATAGATGTAGTAGCATGGAGTCTCATCCTGGACCATAACTCCGTTTCTTTCCATATCCGCAAGGTTTTCTCTAGCTTTGTCATAAACCTTCGGATCATAGAGATCCGTATTCTCCGGAAGATCCATCTCAGCACGGTCTACATGAAGGAAAGAATCCGGATTCTGATCCCCGATCAGCTTTGCCTCCTCCCGGGTCACTACATCATATGGAAGTGCCGCTACCTGTGCCGCCTTGTCAGGAACAGGCCGAAGGGCACGAAATGCCTGAAAAATCGCCATGTCAGTTCTCCTTTATGCTATGAATTTCTTATGTAAAAATGTGTCTTTATTTTACCATATATCAATCTTTTTTTCAATGAGCACCACTTTTTTTCTGGCTCGCTAACTTTTTTTGTAAAAACCTAAAAATTTTTGTATTTCCTCTTGCAAAATCTTTAATTTATGGTATTATAGAGACATGAAAGACAAGCAATAATTATGAGTTCAAAATAAATTTTTTAAGGAGGGTTTTTCTCATGACAGAAGGTTTAAAATGGACTGTCAACCACGTTGCCAAATCCGACGACAAACATCTTGAATTAATGTCCGAGGACAACGTGAAAAAAGCTAATGAATTTCACAAAAGTTTCCCACAGTACACAGTAACTCCTCTTCAGGATCTTGCTGAACTGGCATCTTATCTGGGTGTTAAGAGCATCCACTGCAAGGATGAGTCCTATCGTTTCGGACTGAACGCTTTCAAGGTTCTTGGCGGTTCCTACGCAATGGGACGTTACATTGCCAAGGAAGTTGGTAAAGACATCAGCGAACTTCCATATGCTGTCCTCTCTTCTGAGGAATTAAGAAAAGAATTCGGACAGGCTACCTTCTTCACTGCAACAGACGGAAACCACGGACGTGGAGTTGCATGGGCAGCCAACCGTCTTGGACAGAAAGCTGTTGTTCGTATGCCAAAAGGAACAACCAAAACACGTTTTGACAACATCGCCAAAGAAGGTGCTACCGTTACGATCGAAGAAGTCAACTATGATGACTGCGTAAGAATGGCTGCCGCTGAAGCTGCAAAGACTGAGCACGGTATTATCGTTCAGGATACCGCATGGGACGGATATGAAGAAATCCCGTCATGGATCATGCAGGGATACGGAACTATGGTCATGGAAGCTGACCAGCAGCTCAAGGAAGCCGGAATCGATCATCCGACACATGTATTCGTTCAGGCAGGTGTTGGTTCTCTTGCAGGTGCTGTTGTAGGATACTTCGCTCACAAATACAAAGAAAATCCACCAGTTATGGTTGTCTGCGAAGCAGGTGCTGCTGACTGCCTGTATCGTTCCGCTATGAAAGAATCCGGTGAACTTGTCAACGTAGGTGGTGACCTTGAGACTATCATGGCAGGTCTTGCCTGCGGCGAAGCAAACACAATCGGATGGGACATCCTCAGAAACCATGTTTCCGTATTCGCATCCTGCCCTGACTGGATGAGTGCAAAAGCAACCAGAATCTATGCCAACCCGCTTGGCAGCGACCCGCACATCGTTTCCGGTGAGTCCGGATCTGTTCCGCTTGGTCTGTGCTACACTGCTCTTCATGATGAGGATGCAAAGGATCTCAAAGAGGCACTGAAACTGGATGAGAACTCCAACGTTCTTGTAATTTCCACAGAGGGTGACACTGATCCTGTTCGTTACCGTGAGATCGTATGGGATGGCCTTTATGGAACAGACAAATCTTTAAGCAAATGATGATACCAGGGTCAAAAATTTCAAATGATGTTCGTGCTTGCACGATAACGCATTTGAATTTGGGACCCGCCAAACATGAGGACGTAGCGATTTACATAGTAAATCAGCGGATTCCGAATGTTTGAAGGATTGTGGGAGCAGTTTACTGCGGAACAATCCGTAAGTATCAGCAAATAATTAAGAACTCAAAAACTATTTTAACATATGGGAGGAACTTAAAATGGATTACTGCAAAATCAAAGAAGCAGCTCAGAATTATCAGGAGGATATGACCAGATTCTTAAGAGCGATCGTCAAAAATCCTGGTGAAAGCTGTGACGAAAGAAAACACATCGAGACAATCGAAGCTGAAATGAAAAAACTGGGCTTTGATGAAGTTGTGATCGATCCACAGGGTAACGTAATCGGTTACATGGGAACCGGCGACAAGATCATCGCTTTTGATGCCCATATCGACACTGTTGGTATCGGTAACATCGAAAACTGGGAGTTCGACCCATACGAAGGCTACGAAACTGATGAAGAGATCGGCGGACGTGGCGTATCTGACCAGTGCGGCGGTATCGTATCTGCCGTATACGGTGCAAAGATCATGAAAGACATGGATCTGATCCCGGAAGGCTGCAAGGTCATGGTAGTCGGAACTGTTCAGGAAGAAGACTGTGACGGTCTCTGCTGGCAGTACATCATCAATGAAGACAAGATCCGTCCGGAATTCGTAGTTTCCACAGAGCCTACAGACGGCGGTATCTACAGAGGACAGCGTGGACGTATGGAAATCCGCATCGATGTCAAAGGTGTTTCCTGCCACGGTTCTGCTCCGGAACGTGGAGACAATGCGATCTACAAAATGGCTGACATCCTTCAGGATGTACGTTCCCTCAACGAGAACGACGATGCAGACGAAACAGAGATCAAAGGTCTTGTTAAAATGCTCAACCCGAAATTCAATCCGGACTGGGAAGAAGCTCGTTTCCTCGGACGCGGTACTGTAACCGTATCCCAGATCTTCTACACCTCTCCTAGCCGTTGTGCAGTAGCTGACTCCTGCGCAGTATCTCTTGACCGTCGTATGACATTCGGAGAAACATGGGAAAGCTGCCTGGATGAGATCCGTGCTCTTCCAAGCGTTCAGAAATATGGCGATGACGTTGTTGTATCCATGTACAACTATGACCGTCCGTCCTACACAGGATGCAAATATGAGATCGAATGCTACTTCCCGACATGGGCTATCCCGAAGGATCACAAGGTAACTCTGGCTCTTGAAGATGCTTACAAGAACCTCTACGGTGAAACCCGTCTCGGAAATGCTGAGACAGAAGAAATGAGAAAAGCTCGTCCGCTTACTGACAAATGGACATTCTCTACAAACGGCGTATCCATCATGGGACGTAACGGAATTCCGTGCATCGGATTCGGACCTGGTGCTGAAGCACAGGCACATGCTCCGAACGAAAAAACATGGAAAATCGACCTCGTAAGATGCGCTGCTGTTTACGCTGCACTTCCTGCTTCTTATTGCAAATAAGAAAGAAAAACAAAGAACAAAATTCTTTGAACTTGCAAAGGACGAAGTCCTTATAAACCTGCAAAGGGAGCGAAGCCCCGCTCCCTCTGCACACCCTTGGGGCTAAAAGCACAGTAGTAATACACTGTCAGATCGGAAAGTTATTAACTTAACTAAGTATAAACCACAACCACACTAACGGGAAGCTGTTGACTGGAGGCTGTGTATATACCGTGTGCGCTTTTAAAGATATCACAGCACAATGTGGCAAATAAATATTTCATAAGGAGATGATCTGAGACGGCCGGTACTTAGGGATTGTTTTTTAATCCCTTATGTACCGCTGCCAGTCGAAGTCAGCGCAAGCGTGTCTCCGTTGAAATATTTGATTCGGCCACATGTCATATATATATGATTGCCGCACACGTCCCACACACATCAGTCATACACTTCCCATATAAAAAGGAGAAAAACATGAAAACTTTACAGGATTATATCGACAAACTCAACAGCTTAAACTTCAAAGAAATGTACAACAACGACTTCTTCTGGACATGGGACAAAACAGACGAAGAACTCGAAGCAGTATTCACAGTAGCTGATGCTCTCCGCTTCATGAGAGAAAACAACATCTCCACCAAAGTATTCGAGAGCGGTCTCGGAATCTCTATCTTCCGCGACAACTCCACACGTACCCGCTTCTCTTTCGCTTCTGCCTGCAACCTGCTTGGTCTTGAAGTTCAGGATCTTGATGAGAAGAAATCTCAGATCGCTCATGGCGAAACTGTTCGTGAAACAGCTAACATGGTATCCTTCATGGCTGATGTAATCGGTATCCGTGATGATATGTACATCGGTAA
>CAKRTP010000076.1 GCA_934402155.1 uncultured Blautia sp.
TCACAAAAAAAACACATTTTTATCGAGTGAATAACAAAGCAGGATAATTTCCTGTAAAATATAGAAAACCGCAGTCTTCTGAACATTCAGGAAACTGCGGTCACCGGATTCATTCATTAATATTTATAACGATCAAAGACACTCTCCATCACGGATCAATATGTTTCTTCGTTATAGGATTCTTCATTATAAGACTCTTCATTGTAGGATTCTTCATCATAAGAAGCTTCCCCTGCTGACTCCTGCTGTGCGGAGTCATCTGTGGTTTCTCCATAAAGCTTCTCAAAGAACTTCATCGTATCATTGTACAGAGTCTGTCTCTCATCGGCTGTTCGTGTCACAAGAATATCATCTGCCGCCGGCTCAGTTTCAATGCTGAAGATCTTCTTCATATCATTGTTGATCATATTGAGCTGAGCAGTCATATAAACATCTGTCTCCGCCGGTACATAGGAAACTCCTCCATCCTTAAGTACATTCAGATAAGCCTCAAGAACCTTTTTGGTAAGCTTGTCAGCTGTGTCTGCGTCCAGTGTAACTGTCGGCTGCTGTGCGTTTTCTACTACAGCCTGCAGAACCGCAAGATCTCCTTTATACTCTCCCTGGCAGAACTGCTTAGCCTGTTCAAACTGTGCCTTGGATGCATCATCGAGAGAATCTGTATTTAAAGCAGCCTCTGTTCCTTCTGTGGTTGTCTGATCAGAAGAATCTGTATTCTCCTCTGTTGTCTCACCATAGTTTTCATCTGTGGAACCTGTGTCTTCACCGTTTTCCTCCGGAAGTCCTGTTCCATCATTTGAACTACTGTCAGATCCATCCACTGAATCTGTCTCTTCGGGTGTTTCTGACGGTTCTTCATAATAGTCATCCTGCGTACCGTCCTCTGTGGCATCCGGAATACCCAGACCCTCATCAGAACTGTCAGAATCAGAATCATCACCATTCTCAGATTCTGTCATTCCAGTTGCCTCTGCCATTCCTGCATCCTCTGTATAAGATTCCTTGACATCATCCCCCAGAACATCTGTATTCACATCTTCTGTAATATCTTCGCCATCGCTGTTATCTTCATCTGCCATATCGTCTTCTGACTCAGAATTGTCACCATCTGAAGTCTTGTTCAGATTCTGCTGAATACTTTCAAGTGTCTGCTTCATATCCTGGATATCATAATTCTGCTGTACGATTTCCTGAAGAAGTGCTGTGATGGTAGTCAGTTCATCAGAGCTCAGAGAAACATTATTCTGAACTGCAATATTGTTGACGATATTATAGATTTCATCTGCATTCTGAACATTGTCACCGATGATCTGAAGCTTTGCCTGGTTGATGATGTTGGTCGCATTATCGCCGCCAACCTGCTTTGCAACATCTCCGGTAACTACTACCTCCTTGGTTGCCAGATCCTTCTTAGTAGAATCAAGCTGCTTTCCACTGGCTGACTCATAGGCCATCATGACACCTGTAAGAGCGCCGGTTCCGGAAACCTCGTAAGGGCAGGCAGCAACTGCCTCACAGTTGGAAATACCTGCTGTAGAAAGTGCATTGGCAAGCATATTGCAGGTTACATAGTTGAGGTTTGCTGTACGCACCTTGATACCGCCGGACTGTGTTGGCTTTACATAAGCACAGCTTAAGGTTCTTGTACCAATCTGTTCACTGGAAATATATTTGCCGAGATAATTTCTCTCATCCTGATTGTTTACTGTAATGATCTGAACCTGATTTGCATCTGCCTTGAAATATTTCATCATGGTATTCTTCTGCTCATTTGTCAGATCCGCTCCCAGCGTTACTACCTTTGATGCATCGGCCATTACCGGCATCGGAGTACTGACTGCAAGACACATGCTGCACAGTGCTGCTACGATCAAACTTCTTTTTTTCATCTTCTCTTCCTCCATGATCGATATAATCTGACAGTTATCACTTTATAACTGTCTTCGCATTGTTTTTATCCTGATGTTTTCATTATAACACAGCCTTGTGCAGAATTGTATTTTTTATTTTATCTGAAAAATCTCCCGCTGTTACTGCAGATCATAACGCCTTATGATACAACGCTACAATGTCCTGCTTTCGCGAAGCTCTTGGATTGACTGCAATGTTTCCGCTCTTCATGGCATCATCTGCCATGGCGTCGATCTTGCTTTCGATTTCTTCATCGGAAACTTCCTTTGCAGGGTCTTTCCGTTTTGCAGTCTGGCGGATAGCTGTTGTCATATCCTGCGGAATCCCGATATCTTCATTCAGTTCACGAATTGCATCCACCAGCATCAGAGGTTCAAACTCATCTTCAAATGCCGGAATCGGGCTGATATAGTTATAGATGGTCAGATATCTTCCATGATCTGCAAGTGCATTGTACTCTGCTATCACCGGAAGAAGGACTGCATTTGCCACACCGTGCGGCACATCAAAAAACGCACTCACCGGATGACTCATTGCATGCACATTTCCAAGTCTTGCAAATGAAAAAGCAATTCCTGCAAAAAGCGAACCTGTCAGCATTGCTTCTGCTGCTTCCAAATCTGTGCGTCTTGCAACAAATCTTCGGATATTTTTGCCAATCAATTCCATTGCCTTCTCAGCCATGGCATCTGAAAACGGAGATGCTGCGGTAGAAACATAAGCCTCCTCTGCATGGATAAAGGCATCGATTCCGCATGCTGCTGCCACAGATGCCGGCGCAGAAGTCAAAAGTTCCGGATCCAGGATTGCATAGGCCGGCAGAAGTTCATAGCTGAATACCGTCAGTTTGTAGTCTCTGCTATGATCTGTAATAACAGAAAAAGCAGTTACCTCTGAACCAGTTCCGGCAGTTGTCGGAACCGCGATCAGTGGAACAATCTTGCCCGGAACTTTATGCGCTCCTTCATATTCCGTGATGCTGCCGCCGAACTTTGCAGTCACACCCACTGCCTTGGCGACATCCATCGGAGATCCTCCTCCAAGTGCCACAATGAAATCTGCCCCTGCTTCTTTAAATGCGGCAGTGGCTTTTTCTACTGTTGTAACAGACGGATTTGCCTCCACGTCTGTAAAGATATCCACTTCCATACCGGCCTCTTTCAGATAATCTGCCGCCCTGTCCACAATTCCCATCCTGCGAAGTGTAGGACCTGAGATCAGCATGGCATGGGAACCGCCTAATTTCTTTGCACACTCTGGAAGTTTTGCCATTGTTCCCGCTCCAACCATAATATTCTGCGGAATAAAAAATTCAAATGAATTCATAACCTAATCTTCCTCTTTTCTTAAATAATAATCTTCAGGCAGTTATTCTGGAAAGGACACGGTCGATAGCCGCATCAATAACCAGATCAAGTTCTTTGTCATCAGCCTCAGGCATAAGAGATGCCGCGTCTTCATCAGAAATAATCTCAATAAGGCTGCCGAATTTTTCTTTATATTTCAATTTGCAGACTGCAAAAAATACAACTCCAAGCAGGCTCCATGCACCTACCATCATCCACTCCTGCATTACCAGTGTACCACCAGATCCAGGAATGCAATATACCAGGACCATACATCCTGAAAGGATAACTGCCATCGTTCCTACAAATTTATACGCCGGTACCCTATACGGTCTTGGCATATCCGGCTCTTTTTTGCGAAGGATCAGAAAAGAAACAGAAACCATACAATATGCAAGACAGCAGCCAAAGTTACCTGCATCACAGATCCATACCATCATGACACGCCCTGCAAACGGAGCGATCATGGTAAGAATGCCTATCAGGATCAGTGCATTGACCGGTGTTTTGTGCTTTGGATGAAGTTTCGCAAACACCTTAGGGATCATATAAGACTCAGCCATAGAATACAAGGCACGGGAGCCACCGATCATAAAGGAGTTCCATGAGGTAACGATACCACACATACCACCTACGATAATAACCTTTGCCATCACGGAAGTCCCAAAGGCTTTTGCCATCGCATCTGCTGTCACCAGACCTGTTGTGCTCTGAGAAAGTGCAATCTCCGCAGGATTCAGGATATATCCGACAGAAAGGATAACAAAGGAATAAAAAACAACTGCCAGGACTACAGATAAGATCATCATCTTGCCGATCTTTTTGAGCGGCACATTGATTTCCTCTGCTGCCTGTGGGATAACGTCAAAACCAATAAAGAAAAATGGTGTGATAACGGCAACTTTGAGAACGTTTTTTGCCATAGTTCCTGTTGTCTCACCTATGAACATCTGCCCCTGAAGGTTATCCATACTACCATTAATTACCGATGCCACGATCAGAAGAATTCCCGCACCACCAATGATACAAGTCAGAACTGTCTGGAGAACAGCTGCTGTTTTTGCTCCTATAATATTGATCAGCATGATCAGAAAAGCTACAATGATCGCAACGATCAGCCAGGATGCATAAATATCAAAGCCGGCTACTGTATAAAGATAACCTTTGAGAAATCCCGGACACAGATACGTAATGATCGTCGGGAATGCACATGCCTCAAAACAGGTAACACCAACATATCCAAGGATAATCGCCCAGGTGCAGATAAAAGACCCCGTTGATCCCATTGCCTTGTAACTGAATACATGTTCACCGCCACACTGCGGCATGGCAGCTGTCAGTTCTGCATAGGTAAGCCCAACAAAGAAGATCATGACTCCGCCGATTGCAAAGGCAAGTGCAGCACCTACAACACCGCCTGCATCGATCCAGGTTCCTGATGATACGACCCAGCCCCATCCGATCATGGCTCCAAAAGCGATCACAAGAATATCCCATGCGCTGAATACTTTATCAAATTCTGATTTTTTCTGTCCCATAGTCTTATTCCTCCCCGCTTCCGAATTTTCTTCTTACAAGTTCTTCGAGATAGTCTGCTGTTCCGTCAATTCCAAGATAAGAACTGTCTATAAGAATATTTCTGTTATGACGGTCACCACGGTTGCTTCCTGTCAGTGCCAGATGCCGCTTGTGGTACCGTTTGTCTTTTTCCAACAGTAAAATTTCTGCATCCTTTTCGGAAAGACTGTGACTCTTCATAATATTATGGATTCTTATTTCATCCGGTGCATAGATAAATACTCTTAAAAGATTGATATCCTGTGTGTCTTTCAGGATATAGTCTGCGGAACGTCCAATGATCACACAGGCCTCTTTTTCTGCCAGTTTACGGACGATCTGCTTCTGTACATGGATTGCACGATCTGTAAGATCTGCATATTTTGAAAAAGATCCACGTACATCTCCCTCTGCACCTTTTCCGGCGATTGTCCCACCTTCTTCTACTTTATCCATGATTTCTTTTGGAATTCCGACCTCTTCAATAATCTCATCGACAAGTTCGCGATTATAAAATTTGATATTGAGGTCTTCCGCTATTTTTCTGCCTATGGCATTTCCTTTGGCCCCATATTCGCAGCCTATCGTTATAACCAGATGTCTCATATCGATTTCCTCTCACACGATTTCCTTTTTCTGGGTCAGGCGGATATTTGCAATCCGTTTCGGTTTTAATGTAAAGCAAAAGGGCGCGCAAACCATATCCATGGTCTGCGACACCCTTGTCACCCTGTCTCAGTTCTTATTTTTCCAGAGATTTAATGGTCTCCTCAATGATCGCTACAGCTTTGTCACATTCTTCTTCTGTCACGATAAGCGGCGGGATCATGCGGATGATATGTGCTCCGATTGCCGTGATCAGAAGTTTTCGATCAAGACATCCGTGTTTCACATCTACACCGCTGATCGTATCATCAAATTCCACACCGACCAGAAGTCCCTGATGTCTTACTTCTTTTACATGTGGAAGTTTTTCCAGTCTGGATGCAAAGTAATCACCGACTTTCTTCGCATTTCCTGCAAGATCTCTGTCGAGAAGTTCATTTACTTCTGCCAGTGCTGCTGCACAGCTTACCGGATGTCCGCCAAAGGTAGTTCCATGAGAACCTGCTGTAAATGCTTTTGCAACTTCAGCTGTCGCACAGATTGCACCAATCGGCATTCCACCACCGAGTGCTTTTGCCATGGAAACGATATCCGGTTTGATGCCGTAGTTCATATAAGACATTACCGCACCGGTTCTGCACCATCCTGTCTGTACCTCATCGATCAGAAGAAGCATATCGTTCTCATCACAGAATTTACGAAGTCCCTGCATAAATTCCATTGTCGCCGGATGCACACCGCCTTCGCCCTGTACCGGTTCAACCATGATCGCAATCGTGTTTTCGGTACATGCATCTTTGAATGCCTGGAGATCATTGTATGGTGCATATGAGAATCCATAAGTCATAGGTCCGAATCCTACCTGGCATCCGTTAGCCGGCTGACCGGTTGCTGACATGGCACCAAAGGTTCTTCCATGGAAGCCCATCTTTGCAGTTACGATATGATAACGGTTCGGTCCGTATTTCTCAATACCATATTTACGTGCCATCTTGATCATTGCTTCGTTTGCCTCTGTACCGGAGTTCTGATAGAAGATCTTGTCCATTCCGATCGTCTCGCAGACTTTTTCAGCAAGCAGTGCCTGCGGAATTGTGTATGGGTAGTTGAAGGTATGCATGATGTCTTCCACCTGATCTTTGACTGCTGCAACAACTTTCGGGTTACAGTTTCCTGCACTGTTTACAGCAATTCCTGCATAAAAATCAAGATACGGAGTTCCGTTCTCATCGTAGAGGTACATACCCTCTGCTGTCTCAGCAAGAAAGTCAAAACGCTCATAAGTCTCAATCATGTACTTGTTTACTTTGTCCTTGATATCCTGAAAAGTTAATCCTGTGTCTTTTAATTTCATGGCTGTTTCCTCCCCGTATCTTGAATGATATTTTTTCTTTACAGGAACATGAATAAATCATTTCCTGTAAGAGAATAAAAAAAGCAAAGGTAGATTCCCATTATCGGTAAGCGCCTTTGCTTAATTTTTTGTGTATTATTTTGTACATCTATACAATATCACCCGAGGTATTATTTGTCAACATCTTTTTCAAAAAAGATATTTTCTGAATTCAAAAAGGTTTTTAAGGTTCCTTTTTGTCCTTCCTTGTCTATTCTGTGCAATATATTGTGCAATATATTGCTCAAAATGTTTGTTTGATAAATCTTTCTGCATTTACTTCTGTAAATGATCGTATTGTTGGATAGTCAGTCTCCCTATCTGATTCTTTTTCCTGAGTATACCAGAATCCACGAAGGCCGCTGTTCCATGCTCCCTCTACATCTTTCTTATAATTATCACCGATAAATGCACACTCAGCTGCCTGTACGCCGGATTTTTCCACACAGATTTCAAAGAGATGCGGATGCGGTTTTTCTACCCCCGCCTCTTCGCTCGTAACAATGAAATCGATGTATGGTGCAGCACCGACCGCCTCCAGTTTCCTGTACTGGATATATGCTGTCATATCGGTCCCGACTCCGATACGGATTCCATGCTTCTTCAGTTCTCTCATAAAGTCCAGTACACCGGGAGATGGCTGTGACTGACGAATCAGTGTATCCCAGTATGCATGATACATATTCCGCGCATGCGGAAAAAGCGGCTTTTCCCAAAGTTCAAGCATACATTGCATACGGAGGAGGCGGCTGTGGATTGCAGCTGTATCTGTACCTATCCTGCCTGTCATGATCTCTCCTGCCTTTTTGTAACAGCTTTCCATTTCCTGTGTATGGATTCCAAAAGCACTCTCACAATACTCTGCCAGTGCCTTCATTCCATAAACATGATTTTCATCATAATTGTACAGTGTATTATCAATATCAAAAATAACTGCTTTTATCATAAATTTTCTCTCTTTCTGTCAACTCACTACTGTTTTCCCTTATAGTCCAGAAAAAAGCAGGTACAGCTTGCCTTTGTCTTTTCATAGTTTCTGTACACGTGTGGCTGATCTGTCTCAAACTTAAATACCTGATCCTGATGGATTTCATAACTTTCTCCATGGCATTCCACGCAGAGGGTACCCTCAGTGACCACCAGATATTCTCTTGTCTTCTCTCCATGACTTCCACTGGCATAGCTTCCTCCCGGTTCCACTTCAATCCGATACACTTCTGCCAGTCTGGTATCCTCATACGGCAGACAGGTCCATACTCTGTACTGTCCCTCGATTTCTTTGGTCGGGATAAGTTCTTCAGGCGTCACAAGACAGCAATCCTCTCTCGGTGGCTGAATAAGTTCCTGAAACTCAATTCTCATACCACTGGTAATCTTGCCCAGGACACCGAGGGATGGATTCGCGGTTCCTCTCTCAATCTGTGCCAGCATACTTTTGCTGACTCCGGTCTGCTCTGCCACCTGGTCAAGACTCATACTCTTTGATTTTCGGATTCTTTTTAAATTTACTGCTACATTATTTGATAAATAGTCCATGTTCTTCATCTTTTCTTTCATGATAATACCCATATTTTACCTTATTCTTCTCTGTTTGACTATACCAAAAATGCCGGCATATCTCTGTTTTGATACAGACATATGCCGGCATTGGCTTTCTCTACTTTTCTGTGAATGATCACTCCAGGATATGCTCTCTTCCCATGGAGATGATTGTTCTGACATGGTCATCTGCCAGTGAATAAAAAAT
>CAKRTP010000077.1 GCA_934402155.1 uncultured Blautia sp.
ACAAAAGAAGGTTATGAGCTTGTGATCGATGTCCCGGGCTTCAAGAAAGAGGAAGTTAAGGTAGCACTGAAAGATGGTTATCTGACAGTCAGCGCAGCCAAGGGCCTCGATGAGGAAGAGGATGACAAGAAGACAGGACGTTACATCAGACGTGAACGTTATGCAGGAGCCTGCGAGAGAAGCTTCTATGTAGGTGAAGATGTCACACAGGAAGACATCAAGGGTGAGTACAAGCATGGTATCCTGAAACTCTTTGTTCCGAAGAAAGAAGCAAAACCGGTTTCCAACGATCCGAAATATATCACCATTGAATAATTAAGAAGCTGATTAATTTCCATCAGGTAATGTATGACTGCTAAAGACTCGTGGTACTGCCCGGAGACTTCGGGCGGTACCCTTAAAATAGATTAGTAAGTAACAGTCGAAAGACTTAAAAATAGATTTGTTTGTCATGAAAAGGAGAGATGACTTATGTTGATGCCTAGTATTTTTGGAGAAAACTTATTTGATGATGACTGGATGGACTTCCCGTTTAAAGATGAGTTCTGGGGCAAGAAGAATCCGCTTTATGGTAAACATGCGCAGAACATGATGAAAACGGATATCCGTGAAACTGACGGCAGTTATGAACTGGATGTGGATCTTCCGGGATTTAAGAAAGATGAGATCAAGGTTCAGCTGAAGGATGGTTATCTGACACTGTCAGCAGCCAAAGGTCTTGATAAAGATGAACAGGATAAGAAGGGCAACTACATCAGACGTGAACGTTATGCAGGTACCTTAAGCAGAAGCTTCTATGTAGGTGATGCAGTCAGTGAAGAAGATATTCATGCAAAATATGAAGATGGCATTCTGAAACTTTCTGTTCCGAAGAAAGCACCGAAGGCCGTAGAAGAAAAAGATGGTTATATCGCAATCGAAGGTTAACTTCCATTGCTTATTCTCCCTCATATATAGCCGGGATCCGAAAGGATTCCGGCCTTTTTTGCTTTATACATAAGAAATAAATTATTCTGTTGTATTGCGGCGAATTAATATAGGTGTAATCTGTTTATGGATTGGTGCCCCCAATGGTTTGGGAACACGCTTTTTCTGTTCCTCCATCTGCTGGACAAGAAGATCCATGGCAGTTTTTGCAATCACATCAATCTGCTGTCCGATGGTTGTGATCGGAAGGATTGCCTCGCTGGCAATCGGAGAATTGTCAAATCCAACAATCTCATAAGTGGAAGGAAATGTCCCGTATTTTTGAAAAATTAAATTAAGAAACATATTAGCATAGGTATCGTTCGCAAAAAAGATACCTTTTTTTTGATCGGGGTATTTTGATTCTATCTTATTGAAAATCTCTCGGATTACATCTAAAAGCTCATGATAAGAATCACCTTTTACACTCAAATCTATATCATATGGCACATGATATTCTTCACAAGTTGCCTGAAAGGCCCGGATTCGGTCATAAGCCGGGGCGGATTTATTCACATTGACATTTATATGAATTAATATATCACATTTATCTCGAATCAACAGAGAAGTAGCCTGAAGTGCTCCCATATAGTTGTCAGTATTGACGCTGCTGATATGTTCTGCTTCGCGTTCAATTGCGATGACAGGAATCTGATAGGAAGCGAGTTTCTCAGATGGAAGAGTGTGACTTAAAATAATCAGCCCTTCAATCTGATAAGATAGAAGTTCTTCAATGTACTGTTGTTCTTCTTCTGCTCCATGTTCGCTGACGAAAACAAGAAACTTATAGTGATAATCACGGTAGCTGGAAAGGAATTGTGTCAGCATCTCAGAATAATAGTGCAGGTAAAGGTTCGGGATAATGATTCCAATAAATTCACTTTTTCCATTTGCCAGAACTTTCGCCAGCTTATTCTTTTTATATCCAAGTGTGTCAAGAGCCTGTGAAATCTTTTCCTGGTTTTCTAAGGTAAGAGAATCAGGATGATTGAAGTATCTTGATATTGTAGTTTTTGAAAAATTGGTGTATTCCGCAATATCTGCAAAAGTTACCTGTTTCTTTTTACTCATAAAAGTTGAATCTCCTTCAATATGATGGCTGACGGTTAACAATATTTTTCAGTATAGCAATTTTGATGGAAAAACGCAATGATAAAATAACTGATTATGTAACCGGTTATTTTAGTATATAAAAGTATTGACAGAAAGAGATGGATATAGTAATATCAAATTGCAAAGTAACCGGTTACGTAACCGGTTCTCATAAAATCAATGGAATGGAGGAAGAAGTGCATGAAAAGAATGCAAAATCAAGCAAAGTCCGTAAGCAAGCGAACGTGGAGAGAAAAGATGACTTATGTGAAGAAAAATTGGCAGTTATATCTTTTTTTCCTGATGCCAGGGCTTTTACTGACAATTATTTTTAAGTATCTCCCGATGGGAGGTCTTCTGATTGCTTTTGAAGACTACAATGTAATAAAAGGAGTTCTTGGTAGTCCCTGGGTAGGGCTTGAGTATTTCAGACGATTCTTATCTTCACCAGATTTCATGAACTATCTGATGAATACGCTGAAATTGAGTATCTATGGATTACTGTGGGGATTTCCGGTTCCAATCATTCTTGCATTGCTTTTGAATCGTATTCGTAAGAACGGAATTAAGAAAAAAGTGCAGCTTTTGATCTATATGCCAAACTTTATTTCAGTCATCGTGCTTTGTGGTATGGTTCGTATGCTTTTATCTCCTGTAGGCCCATTGAATAAAGTATTAGGAATCAGTACAAACTGGATGACAATGCCTTCAGCATTCCGGACAATTTACATTGCAAGTGGAATCTGGCAGACCGCAGGCTGGGCATCTATCATGTACACAGCAGCACTGGCGAATGCCAGCAAGGAGCTGGAAGAAGCAGCCATCATGGATGGAGCGAATCTCCTGCAGCAGATCTGGTATGTAGAATTGCCGGCAATTAAGAATATTATTGTAATTCAGTTTATTTTGCAGGCTGGAAATATCATGAGTATTGGTTTCGAAAAAGCTTATGCTTTACAGACAGATATGAACCTTCCTGCATCAGAAATCCTGTCTACGTATGTATACCGTATTGGACTTCTGAATGGAGACTATGGATATTCGACAGCGGTAGGTCTTTTCAATTCTGTTGTAAATGTTATCTTGCTGATCTTTGTGAACTGGGTTGTTAAGAAACTGAATGATGGAGAAGGATTATAGAAAAGAGGGAGAAGAGATGGAGAAAAAAAAGAGAAAATATTCAAGGACAGACAAAGTAATCCTTGGAATCGGATTTACTATTCTTGGTTTATTCGTCCTTTCTATAGCGATACCGATTATTTATGTAGTACTCGCATCCTTTATGGATCCTACTGTTTTGAATAACCAGGGATTGAGTTTTAACACTAAGGACTGGACATTAGACGCATATCGAAGAGTATTAGAGAACGAAATGATCTGGCGTGGATTTCTGAATTCCTTCCTGTATTCACTGGCGTTTACAGTAATTTCTGTTTTTGTGACATTACTGGCTGCGTATCCACTGTCAAAGAAGGAATTTGTAGGAAGAAGTTTTTTCAATATTATTTTCCTGATCACAATGTTCTTTGGTGGTGGAATGATTCCTACATTTATCCTGATCAATCAGCTGCACATGGTTAATACAGTGTGGGCAATCCTGATTCCAGGCGCATTTAATGTATGGAATATGATTCTTGCCAGAACTTATTATCAGTCAATCCCGACAGAATTAAGAGAAGCATCTGCGATTGACGGTGCAAATGAGATTCAGCATTTCTTTAAAATCATGCTTCCGGTATGTAAGCCAATCATCGCAGTACTGGCACTCTGGTCTTTTGTTGGAATGTGGAACAGTTATTTCGACGCAATGATTTATCTGAATGATGCAAATCTTCAGCCATTACAGCTGGTACTCCGTTCCATCCTGGTACAGAATACACCACAGCCTGGAATGATTGCTGATATTCAGAGTACAGCAGAAATGGCAAAAGTAGCAGAACAGCTGAAATATGCAACGATTGTAGTATCAAGTTTACCACTGTTAGTAATGTACCCATTCTTCCAGAAATACTTTGATAAAGGAATTATGGTCGGATCGGTAAAAGGCTAATAAGAAAGGAACGATACAGATATGAAGAAAAGAAAAGTAAAAGCATTGCTTGCAATTGTACTGTCCCTGACGATGATGGTGGGAGTTGCAGGATGTGGAAAAGAGCAGCAGCTTGAGGCTGAAGTTGATCCGGATACACCTGTATCGGAGGTGCAGTTCCCATTAAAGGAAACTGCAGAACTTTCTTTTATTACAAGTGCACCGGCTACATCAACACAGGATCCGAATGAACGAGTAATTTTTCAGCGAATGGAAGAGCAGACCAATGTTCATATTGACTGGACTTGTTTTGTATCAGATCAGTTCTCTGATAAGAAGAATCTGGCGCTTGCACAATTTGGAAATCTGCCAGATGGATTATTCAATGCCGGAATGAGTGATTATGATCTGCTGCGTTATGCAAAACAGGGTATCATCATTCCGCTGGAAAATCTGATAGATAAATATATGCCGAATTTACAGGCAGTGTTTGAAAAATATCCAGAATACAGGACAATGTGTACTGCACCGGATGGACATATTTATTCCTTCCCATGGATTGAACAGCTTGGTTCTGGGAAAGAAGCCATTCAGGCAATCGGAGACATTCCGTATATTAATAAAAAATGGCTGGATTATCTAGGACTCGAGATTCCGACAACAACAGATGAACTGGAACAGGTATTGATTCAATTCCGTGATCATGCAGATGAGCTTGAAAAAGAATTTTCGATTGAAGGTGCTGTGATTCCAATGTCATTTATCATCAATAATGGTGACCAGGATCCGGCAATTCTGCTCAATGGATTTGGAGAAGGCTATGGAGATACAGGAGATCATTTCGCTGTAACGGACGAAGGAAAAGTTATTTATACAACCGTTCAGGAAGGATACAAAGAAGGAATTGAGTGGTTACATAAACTTGTAACAGAGGATCTGGTTGACCCGGAAGCATTTACACAAGAGTGGTCTACCTATGTCGCCAAAGGAAAGAATCACCGCTATGGTCTCTGCTTTACATGGGATATTGCCAATATTGATAACAATGAAGATTATGTTATGCTGCCGGCTCTGACAGGACCAGATGGTATGCGGAACGTTACAAGACAGAACAACAGTGAAACAAGTGGATATGATCGTGGAAGATGTGTTCTTACATCCAGCTGCCGTAACACAGCACTTGCTGCTGCATGGATCGATCAGATGTATGCACCACTTCAGTCACCACAGAATAACTGGGGAACTTATGGAGAGAAGGATTCCTTTAACATTTTTGAACTGTCTACAAATAAAGATGGTGGAGAAATGCTGAAACACATGGATCTGGGGGATCAGTCTCCGGTAGAAGTACGTGAAGCACAATCTGTAAATGGTCCTCTTGCAGTTCTGAATGAATATTATGACGTCTATGTAACACAGCCAGAAGATGCAAAATGGCGTCTGGATAATATGCATGAAACTTATTTACAGGATATGAACAGTAAATATGTTTATCCAAACGTATTCATGAGCATTGATGACACCAATAAAGTATCTCAGTATGATACAGATATCAAAAAATATGCAGAACAGAAGAAAGCAGACTGGATCCTGAATGGCGGAATTGAAAAAGAGTGGGATTCTTATCTGAAGAAAATGGAACAGTATGGACTTTCTGATTATCTTTCGATTAAACAGAAATACTTTGATGAGTATCAGAAGTCGTTGAGTGAAGAAAAATAACGACACAAATAACAGGAGAATTTGCATGAGTGAGATGTTAGAAAAGGCTAGAAAATATGAAGCTGAACAGGGACAGGAGATAAAAGCAGAGGATCGACCGGCTTTTCATGTGAGTCCATATGTTGGATGGATGAATGATCCAAATGGTTTTTCCTGCTATCAGGGAGAGTATCATTTGTTTTACCAGTATAATCCATATGATACACATTGGAACAGTATGCACTGGGGCCATGTGGTAAGTAAAGATCTGCTTCACTGGGAATATCTTCCGGCAGCTCTGGCACCGGACGAAGATTATGATAAGATAGGATGCTTTTCAGGAAGTGCAATAGAGCTGGACGACGGCAGACAGCTGCTGATCTATACTGCTGTAGATCAGGAGACACTGGAAGATGGAACGGTAAGGGATATTCAGACACAGGCAGTGGCTGTTGGAGATGGAAAAGATTATAAGAAATATGAAAGGAATCCGGTCCTGACAGCCAAAGATCTGCCAGAAGGTGCAAGCAAAGTGGATTTCCGGGATCCAAAGATCTGGAAAGAAAAAGATGGGTACTTCTATTGTGTGATCGGAAGCCGTCCGGCAGATGGAAGTGGACAGATTCTTCTTTACAAAAGTGCAGATGGATTTGAATGGGAATTTGTCAGTGTTCTGGCAGAAAATAAAAAACGTTATGGAAAGATGTGGGAGTGCCCGGACTTTTTCGAATTAGATGGAAAACATGTTCTTCTGACAAGTCCACAGGACATGTTGCCGGAAGGACTGGAGTTCCATAATGGAAATGGGACCTTATGTATCATCGGAGAGATGGATCCGGAGATACATACCTTAAAAGAAGAGACAGTACAAAGCGTCGATTATGGAATGGATTATTATGCAATGCAGACGTTGCTTGCACCGGATGGCCGTAGAATTATGATCGCCTGGATGCAGAACTGGGATACGACTGCCCATCGTTGTAATGACTCAAAATGGTTTGCGCAAATGAGTCTGCCGAGAGAATTGTCTGTGAAAAACGGAAGACTTTATCAGACTCCGATCAAAGAACTCGATGCAATGCATAAAGACAGAGTTGAGTACAACGATGTAGTAATAGATAATGATGCGATCACATTAGACAAAATCGAAGGACGAACTATAGATATGGAACTTGTGATACGTCCGGAAGATAAAGAAAATGTGTATAAGAAATTTGTATTACGTTTTGCACAGAATGAGAAGTTTCATACAGAATTAAGTTTCCGCCCGGATGAGTCTGTCCTGAAAATTGACAGAAAATTTTCAGGAACCGAACGAGCATTAGTTCATCAGAGAAGGTGTCTGGTAAATGGCGATGCCAATGAATTAAAGCTTCGTGTGATCCTGGATAGATTCAGTGCTGAAATATTTATTAATGATGGTGAGCAGGTTATGTCTGCTGTTATATTTACAGAACAAGAGGCAAAAGGAATTTCATTCTTTGCTGAAGGTGCAGTTAAAATCGATATAGTGAAATACAATCTGGTTTAGGAAAAAAATTATGATGAAAAAATATGATGTAGTGGCACTTGGAGAATTGTTAATTGATTTTACAGAAAATGGAAAAAGTAATCAGGGAAACCCACTTTTTGAGGCAAATCCAGGAGGCGCACCCTGCAATGTACTTGCAATGCTGACGAAACTAGGACATAAGACGGCATTCATCGGAAAAGTAGGTGAAGATTTTTTCGGAGAACAGCTGAGAGATGTGATAACAGAAGTAGGGATTGATGCAAAAGGATTATGTACAGACAAGGAAATCCATACAACACTGGCAATGGTGCATACTTATCCGGATGGAGACAGAGATTTCTCATTTTATCGAAATCCGGGAGCAGATATGATGTTGAATAAAACGGAAATTCAGGCAGAACTTATTAAAGAAACAAAAATCTTCCATTTCGGAACATTGTCTATGACACATGAAGGAGTACGTGAAGCAACAAAAGAAGCAATTCGTATTGCAGAAGAGTCTGGTGCAGTTATTTCTTTTGATCCGAACTTACGTCCACCTCTCTGGAATTCTTTGGATGAGGCAAAGGAACAGGTATTATATGGATTAGCACACTGCCATATTCTGAAAATCTCAGATAATGAGATTCAGTGGCTGACAGGTGAAGAAGACTATACTGCCGGGGTAAACTGGATCAGAGAAAGATATCAGATTCAGCTGATTCTTGTATCTATGGGGAAAGAAGGAAGTCGTGCATATTATAACGGAACAATGGTAGAAGTAAAACCATTCCTTCAGAAAAATACAATTGAGACGACAGGAGCAGGAGATACATTCTGTGGTTGTGTATTACATTATATTTGTGAACACGGAATGGAAGATTTAGATGAAAATAAACTAAAGGAAATGTTGACTTTTGCAAATGCAGCAGCATCTGTGATCACAACAAGAAAAGGGGCACTGCGTGTAATGCCGACGAGGGATGAAATTCAGAAAACATGTGAAATGTGAAGATGGCATTCTGAAACTTTCTGTTCCGAAGAAAGCACCGAAGGCCGTAGAAGAAAAAGATGGTTATATCGCAATCGAAGGTTAACTTCCATTGCTTATTCTCCC
>CAKRTP010000078.1 GCA_934402155.1 uncultured Blautia sp.
TCCACAGATACGATATAGTCCAGAGACGGATTAAAAGTTACTGTACAGATCATTCTCTGCTCCCTCCCGTTCCTCTTATCATCTATAGCCTTAGTATAACGCCAAATTCGTTCAAAGTCAATCAAACTATTTCACAGAATCTCTGACTGATTTTGGGTTATTTTGCACAAAAGAAGGTGTTTTTTATATTTCCCTGACTGAATTTGCTCACATTCAGTCAGGGAATCTGTTTTCAGCTTGTTATCCTCCGAATAATTATGAGGAAATCTCAATATTTCTTCCCCTGTACGCAGAAAATCCTCCTATCACAGATCTTGTTTTATAACCTCTTCGTACAAACTCTCTGGCCGCCGCCATGCTGGCTCCGCCCCTGTCACAATAAAAAACAAGAATTTTATCTCCCGGAAACGAATATCCGCTTTCCAGTTCTTCATATGGTACATTGACTGCACCTTTTATATGACTCCTGTCATAGGAACCAGGATCCCTGAGATCTATGATCAATGCATCCGGACGCTCTGCAAAATAATCGAGCATCTTTGCAGAAATCGTTTCAATCTGGAACATGGCAAACTTTCCTTTTTATTTATCCTATGCAAAAATCTTTTTTCTGTAACTGTTCAGTAAAACGAAAACAGACTCCGCATCTGTGCGAAGTCTGCTCTCTGTTATTACATTAAGAAGAAGGGAGAAAATCAATCTGTTTTTTGGTTAATATCTGTCGGAATAATCTTTCTGTTCTCTTTCGTATTCATTGGATGTTTTATTGCGTGATGCATTTTTTGAAGAATCTGAAGAGCTGTTTTTACCGCAGTTCTGGCTGTCCACCGCGTTTTTTGAAGCAGCTCTGTCAGTACTGTAGTTACCTGTTTTGTTCTGCTTTTCATAATTTTTTGCCATTTGAATATTCCTCCTGATGCAATATTTGACCGCCGGATGCGACGGCCTGTTTTTTTATTACATCCGCTATTATGTCTCTTTACTTCGGAAATTATACCTTTGTACCAAAAATTTTTGCTTTACAGAACCATTATAAAGTAATTTCCTGACATATATACATAAAGAAATCCCCGGCAGGGGAGCTGCCAGGGATTTCTAGGGGAGTATAAATAATTAAATAAGGGGTTATGTAAAAAAAATTTTTGAAGGGTAAATTCTTTTTACAAGAAAGATTATAATATAAATCCATCAAAAAAGCAATAACATTTCGTGATTTATACTTTGTATGTTTGGCACTATTATAATAATTTCTTTTATTTATCGCTCTTTTTTGCACTTTTTTTCGCCTGTTTTTCTCCTTTTGAGCTGTTTTTCCGGTTTTATATTGCTTTTTAACCGAATCCAGACAGGTTCCCGTCTACGGCTTCAAGTACGAATATCTGCCTGACCCGAATCGCATATGAGCTGTCACTGCGAACAGTTACCAATTTTACTCTCTGTTCAGAATTCTTTATTCGTGTTAATATATACGAATAGCAGATTAAATTATGGAATACCTGACACAAAACAATCTGCAGATATTATAATTGAGGGCTTTTACTCTCAATGTTCACGATAAGATAATTTTTTACAGGATGATATATTATGACAAACTCAACGAATTCATTCAGAAATAAAGTGATACGCAAACTTAAAAGCGGTACCTGGTATCCTTTTTATAACACCTTTTATGAGAAAGTACCGATTGACCGGCATGAAATTCTTCTGGCTTCCAGAAGCGGGATTTCTCTGGAAAGCAATATCCTTGCGATCCTTACAGAACTTTCCCGTCCGGAATACCGCAGATTCAAAAAAGTTCTGGCGGTTCAGAAGAACACCAGAAAACAGATTGAGAAGAAACTTTCTTATTATCATATTTCCGTGGATAAAATCGTCCATATGAGTACTCCTGATTACTACTATCATTTGTCAAAGGCAGGCTATCTCATCAATGATACCACCTTTCCGGGACGATATATCAAAAAAGAAGGCCAGATCTATCTGAATGTCTGGCACGGAACCCCGCTCAAACGAATGGGACAGGATAATGAAGAGGAACGCTATGACATGGGAAATATCATGCGAAATCTCCTTATGTCAGACTATCTTGTTTTTCCGAATTTATATATGGAAGAAAAAATGTCAGGTGCCTTCAATCTCAGAGAACTTTATCAGGGAACAGTTCTTCGTGAGGGATATCCACGAAATTCCATCTTCTTTGATCAGGAACATGGCAGACTTCTCAAGGAAAGACTCGGATACCAGGGCTGTCAGCTCAGTGTCTATATGCCTACTTTCCGTGGGCATACAGATAATGTGGAGGGAGATTCCTATATTGACCAAATCCGTGGCTATCTTGAAGTGATCGATAATGGTATGCAGGATGACCAGATCCTTCTGCTCAAGCTTCATCCTCTTGTTCAGAAAGGACTGAATCTCGATAATTATCACCACATCCGTCCTTTTCCATCAGAACTTGACACTTACGATGTGCTGAGTGCCTGTGATGTACTGATCACTGATTATTCCAGTGTCATGTATGATTTTGCAAATACAGGGCGCAAGATCATTCTTTTTGCCTATGACCGTGAGGATTACATGGGACACCGCGGAATGTATGAGGATATCCGTTCTTACCCATTCCCGATCGCTGTGACACCAGAAGAACTCTTAAGCGAACTTCAGGCTCCCGGCGGCGGTGCTGACAGAGAGTTTCTTGAAAAATACTGCACTTTTGACCATCAGCAGGCAACCCGCAATATCTGCCGTCATGTACTTCTCGGCAAACATCTGTGCCAGGAACACAAAATGCCGGTCACGACGAAGAAAAAAGTTCTTCTTTATGCCGGCAGCCTGAAACCGAACGGAATCACAACTGCATATTTCAGTATGCTCCGCCATCTTGACACAGATGCCTGTGATTACTATGTTTCCTACCGTTCTCCCTCACTCAAGGAGGATCCAAAACGACTGAACGGAATGCCGGAGGGTTATCACTATTACCCCCTTGCCACTGAAATGAATCTCGATATTCTCACCGCTGTGGCTCAGATTCTGTATCTAAAATGGGGGCTTACTTCTTTTGGCATTCAGAAGCGTCTCAATAAAGCGTACCGCAGGGAATGGCAGAAACATTTCGGATCCGTTTCTTTTGATCAGGTTGTACACTATGATGGCTATGAAAACTACATGATCGCGCTGCTTGAGCAGGCTCCCTGCATCCGTACGATCTGGGTCCACAATGATATCGAACGCGAGATCAGAGCTAAGGGAAATCCAAGCCTTCCTCTCCTACAGCATGCATACGCATCGTATGACCATGTTGTACCTGTGGGAGAAGATATCCGCCCTGCTGTAGAAAGGATCGGAGGACGCACAGACAATGTTCAGGTGATAGCAAACTACATGGATGTCGAAAATATACGTTCCCGGGCAGACCTTCCTCTGACTTTTGATCCGGAAACCAAATCCAGCGTTTCTCTTCGAAAACTTCAGAAGATTCTGGACTGTTCCGATACAAAATTTATCAACATCGGACGATACTCCCCGGAAAAAGGTCAGGAACGATTGATCCGTGCTTTTGACCGGTTCTGGCACACTCATCCGAAGACCTGGCTTATCATCATAGGCGGAATGGGGGATCTGTATGAAAGTCTCCGACACCTTGCCAGAAGTATGGATTCCGGAAAACATATCGTATTTCTGAAATCCATGAGCAACCCGATGCCTGTTCTGAAGCAATGTGACTTTTTTATCCTGTCTTCTTTCTATGAAGGACAGGTTCTTGTTGTTCCGGAGGCAGATGTACTCGGTCTTCCTGTCGCAGCCTGCGATGTCAATGGGGCCAGATCATTCCTCAAAGAATATGGCGGCACGCTTTTACCTGACAGTGAGGAAGGAGTTCTTCAAGGCATGGAAATGTACACTGCCGGAAAGATCCAGCCTCTTCAGGTTGATTACCAGAAAAGAAATCAGCAGATTATTCAGAAATGTGAAACACTTTTCCAGGAATAAATCTCTGACTGTCTATATTTTATACATTATAATAAACGGAGAAAACATTTATGAAATCTTATCACCAGAAATTTATATCTGATCATCCACTTGAATCTACACCTATGGCTGAAATTGCTGGTTTTCCTGTACGTCCGGGTATTTTTGACCTAAACGGAGCTTCTCCTCTGCAAAACGGTGTGAACTTTACCATCCATACCTGCGGCGGAACCTCATGTGAACTCCTGCTTTTCCACCGTGCACAGGAGGAACCTTTTGCCGTCCTTCCTTTCCCGGAGGCTTACAAGATCGGAGATGTCTATTCCATGATCGTTTACGGTCTTAATATCGAAGAATTTGAGTATGCCTACCGGGTAGATGGTCCCTACTGCCCGGAAAAAGGACTCCTTTTCGACAAAAACAACATTCTTCTGGATCCTTATGCCAGAGCTGTAGCTGGTCAGCGAACCTGGGGAATCCGCTGGGATCACACCTACCATGCACGAGTTGTCAAGGACACCTTCGACTGGGGAGATGTTCCGCAGTCCAAAAGAGAACTCTGTGACCTTATCATCTATGAGCTCCATGTAAGAGATTTTACCCATCATCCTTCCTCCGGTGTACAGCACCGTGGAACCTTTGCCGGACTTATGGAAAAAATCCCTTATCTCAAAGAGCTCGGAATCAACGCAGTAGAACTGATGCCTATTTTTGAGTTTGACGAGACCATGAATGCAAGAACAGTAGATGGCACACATCTTCTTGAATGCTGGGGCTATAATACCGTAAGTTTCTTCGCACCGAACAGCAGCTATTCTTCCGCCAATGAACATAACCGTGAGGGAACAGAACTCAAAACCCTGATCCGCGAGCTTCATGCCAATGGCATCGAAGTTATTCTGGACGTTGTATTCAACCATACTGCAGAAGGAAATGAAAAAGGCCCTTCCTTCAGCTTCAAGGGATTTGACAACAATATCTACTATATGCTGACCCCTGACGGAAATTACTACAATTTCAGTGGCTGCGGAAACACTCTGAACTGCAATCATCCTGTCGTTCAGCAGATGATCCTGGAATGTCTGCGCTACTGGACCATCAGTTACCGTGTTGACGGTTTCCGTTTTGATCTTGCCAGCATCCTTGGACGAAACGAGGATGGTTCTCCGATGAACAACCCGCCTCTTCTGCGTACCCTTGCTGATGACCCGATCTTAAGCAATGTCAAGCTGATCGCAGAGGCATGGGATGCCGGAGGCCTTTATCAGGTCGGCAGTTTCCCGGCAAGTGGACGATGGGCCGAATGGAACGGCCGCTACCGCGATTCTCTCAGAGGCTTTCTCAAGGGCGACTGCTGGCAGGCATGGGATGCAGCCTGGAGTATTTCCGGATCCGGTGACCTCTATGGTGGTTTTTACGGAAACAATAAAAGCAACTATGCCGGATACAATTCCTGTGTCAACTTTTTGACCTGCCACGACGGATTTACGCTTTATGATCTTTATGCCTACAATGATAAGCACAATGAAGCAAACGGCTGGGACAACGCTGACGGTGCGAACGATAACCGCAGCTGGAACTGTGGTGCTGAAGGTGAAACAGATGACCCGGAGGTTCTTTCCCTGCGCTACCGTATGATCCGTAATGCCTGTGCGATCCTGATGTGCAGCCGCGGAACACCAATGTTTCTCGCCGGTGATGAATTCGGAAATACAAAATTCGGAAACAACAACAGTTACTGTCAGGACAGCAAGATTTCCTGGCTGGACTGGCGTATGCTTGAAAAAAACCGTGATCTTTTTGAATTTTTCAAATTTATGATCGCATTCCGTAAACAGCACACAGTTATCCACAAAAAGCTCCCTGCATCTGTCTGTGGCATGGATCCTATCCACACACATAACCTCAATGCAGAGGAAGTAGATATTCCAAGAGATGCCCGCACTTTCTGTGTCAGCTTTACAGGATATGACAAAGATAAAGGAAGGGATGACCTTGTTTACATCGCAGTCAACACCTACTGGGAAGATGTAACC
Source organism: uncultured Blautia sp. (assembly GCA_934402155.1). Taxonomy (GTDB): domain Bacteria; phylum Bacillota; class Clostridia; order Lachnospirales; family Lachnospiraceae; genus Blautia_A. The sequence continues at coordinate 6,009 of CAKRTP010000078.1, forward strand.
ATCACCCTTCCAAATCTTCAGGGACACGGTGCATGGCACTTAAGTGTCAATACCTACGGAGATGAAAACGGACGTTACTGTTACCCGGACGGTCAGGATCCGCGTATTGACAGTACTTTTATCCTTCGTCCACGAACTGTCGCGGTATTTACCGGAAAAGATTTCTAATATATTCAGACATATACAAAACAGACGAGCCGGCAAGAATGCCGGCTCGTCTCTTCATATAATATTCTTACCAGATATTGGACTCTACTGCCGCTCTCTCAATCGGCAGACCTTTGAGGTATCTGTCCATAAACTCATTAAATCCTTTGACGCCTTCCGGTTCCGGATCCAGTGTACTTCCTTCATTTCCAGCAAATACACGGTTATCCAGGAACTCATCCAGAGTTTCTCCATCTTTCTGGTCAACAAGATAAGCAGCCAGAAGTGCAATACCCCATGCGCCGCCCTCTCCTGCGGTTGACATAACAGATACCGGTGCATTCACTGCATCTGCAAGGATCTGCTGTCCGACACCTTTGGTCTTGAACAGTCCGCCATGACCTAAAAGTCTGTCGATCCTGACATGCTCCTGGTCGATCAGAATGTTCAGGCCAACACGCATGGCACCAAGGCAGGTATAAAGATTTGTCCTCATAAAGTTCGCAAGTGTAAATTTGCTCTCAGGGGAACGAACGAATAACGGGCGTCCCTCCTCGAATCCTGTCATATGCTCTCCGGAGAAATAGCAGTAAGACAGAAGTCCGCCACAATCCGGATCACCCTCCATAGCTTTGTTATAAAGGGTTCCAAAAAGTTTGTTCATATCCACTTCCATTCCCATTGCTTCTGCAAACTCTTTGAATATGTTTACCCATGCATTCAGATCAGAAGTACAGTTATTGGAATGTGCCATGGCAACTGCATCACCTGCCGGTGTTGTTACCATATCGATTTCTTTATATGGTTTGGAAAGTGCTTTCTCAAGAACGATCATTGCAAATACGGAAGTACCTGCTGAAACATTTCCTGTACGCTGCTTTACACTGTTGGTCGCTACCATACCGGTTCCGGCATCACCTTCCGGCGGACACATCGGGATTCCGGCTTTGAGTCTGCCTGTCGGATCAAGGAACTTCGCGCCCTCTTCTGTCAAGGTTCCGGCATCCTGTCCTGCAACCAGAACTTCCGGCATAATGTCACGGAGTTTCCACGGAAATCCGTAAGATTCTACCAGACTGTCAAATTTCTCAACCATCTCCTGGTTGTAATCTTTTGTTTCAGAATCAACAGGAAACATACCTGCCGCATCACCGATACCGAGGACACGTTTCCCTGTCAGCATACGATGTACATATGCTTCCAGTGTACATATATAGTCAATATCCCTGACATGCTCTTCACCATTCAGGATTGCCTGATACAGATGTGCAATACTCCATCTCTGCGGAATATTGTACTGGAAAAGTTCCATCAGCTTCTCAGATGCCTCACCCGTGATGTTATTTCTCCAGGTACGGAACGGAACAAGAAGTTTACCTTCTTTGTCAAACGGCATATATCCATGCATCATGGCACTGATTCCAAGCGCACCGACACTTGTCAGCTCTACACCGTATTTTTCCTGTACATCTCTTGTCAGATCACTGTAGCTTCCCTGTAATCCCCTGTGAATATCATCCAGAGAATAGGTCCATACACCATTTTCATAACGGTTTTCCCATTCGTAGCTTCCGGATGCGATCGGATTATATTTGTCATCTACCAGAACCGCTTTGATTCTGGTAGATCCGAACTCTATTCCAAGTGCTGTTTTGTTATTCAAAATAGCTGTCTTTGCTTCATTTACACTCATTGTAAATCCTCCCGACTTCTGTGATTGCCACATCCGCCTCTTTATTTTCTGAATGCGATCTCATTCCATCTCAGTTCATTTTTGAAGTTGCGGATAGTTGTGTCTTTGTCAATGTAGACAGCTTCGATTCCCATTGCTGCTGCCCAGTCACCCATCTGTTCAGCTGTCAGATCATATGAGAATGCAGTATGATGAGCACCGCCTGCGAGGATCCATGCCTCTGCTCCTGTTGCCAGATTCGGCTGCGGAGT
>CAKRTP010000079.1 GCA_934402155.1 uncultured Blautia sp.
TTTCCTGATATTCAGGAGAAATTCCAATGCCGGTGTCTGTTACCTCAATACAAGCATAGTCAGTTGAAACAGAAGGGGCAGAGCAATCAGGCTCTGCTTTTTTCTGCGATATTTTTACAGTTACTTTTCCACCGGGATGATTGTATTTGATGGCATTTTCCACAAGATTATATACAGCCCGGTAGAGAAGCAGATAACTTCCGGTAACGGTACAGTCACCGTCCTCCTGAATTAGTTCAATTTCTTTCTGGTCAGCGATGGATGCCAGGTCGCAGCAGACTTCATCCGTGAGTACTGCCAGTGAAATGGAATCGGAGCGTTCAACAGACTGTATGCCAGTCATATCAAGAAGAACTTCAGACAGATGAGAAAGTCGCCCGGTCTGACTCTGGATCATTTCAAAAAGCTCCTGATATTCTTCCAGAGTCGGAGTTTTTTTGCGGGCAAAAACTTCCAGATTAGTCTGCATGACAGCAAGAGGTGTTCTCAGTTCATGTGCTGCACTGGCAGAAAATTGTTTTTGTGCGGTAAATGCATCATCCAGCCGCGAAAGCATTTTATTAAAGGAAACCGTCAGATGAGAGATTTCATCATTGGTATCAGGAACTTCAAGAGACTCAGAAAGATTCTGAGCCTCTGTTTCATTAATCTTGCGGCTGAGGCTGCGTAAAGGCTGCAGTGCCCGTCGACTGATAAAATAAGTGCAGATACTGCTCAGAAGAATAATGATCGCAGTGGCAATGACACTTCTGGTGCGGAACAGATCTTTGGTCGCCTGTACCTGATCGGAAAGATCAGAAAACAAAGTGTTTGGATTGATGTTAAAGGTAATTGGCGTGGAATCCGTTTTATTGATCCGTACAACATAATCTCCAAGATCTTCGATTCCGGTCACAGCAGAACGACTGATAAAAAAATACATCAGAACACAGGTGACAGTTGTCAGAAGAGTGATGATCAGTGTCAGCCGCCATTGCAGAGAAAGCTTTTTTATTGGATTTTTTTTGTTCATTTCAGATCCTCCATAAGAATATATCCCTGTCCGACTTTATTCTGTATTGGGTCGCTTCCAAGAGCAGCGCGCAGCTTTTTGCGAAGGGAAGAAATATGGACACGTATGGAGTTACTGAAGCTGTTGACACTTCCATCCCAGATATGTTCGATCAGTTCTTCCGGACTGATGATGCGATTCTGATGGAGCATAAAATATTCCAGCAGTGCACTTTCCTTCCGGGTGAGTGAAAGTTCTTTATTATCAATATGTGCTTTTCTTGTGCGGGTGTCAAAGCTGATGTGTCCGCATTTCAGACAGACATTTTCCTGAATAAATTTGCGTCGTGTCAGACTGCGAATTCGGGCTTCCAGTTCTTCGAAATGGAATGGTTTTGTCAGATAATCATTTGCTCCAAGATCAAGTCCTTCTACTTTGTCCTGGATCTGTCCTCTGGCTGAAAGGATCAGGACAGGTGTGGAGGAGTTTATTTCCCGGAATTGCCGCAGGATTTCCAGACCATCTATACCGGGAAGATTCAGATCCAGAAGAATAAGATCATAATTTTCAGTCATACATAATTCCAGCCCTTCGTTTCCGTCAAGGCAGGTATCGGTTTCGTAGCCATCCATTCTCAGTCCTTCTGCGATGGAGCGGCAGAGTTGTTCTTCGTCTTCTATTATTAATATGTGCATGTACATTCTCCTTTGGCTAATATGATGTCGAGGTCAAAAATGCTTATATTGGAACTCTGATATTATCATATCATGTTCCATATAAAATTCCCGTAAAAAATACAGGAATAAAAAGAAATTTTGATTTTTTTGATTTCTTAACAGAGATTTTATAGACAGGATGATATAATACGGTTACAGTAATCAAAACGTGTATAATAAAAACACAAAACGATTTATAAGTTACAGGACAAATATGAAGGGAGATATATATCATGAAATTCAGAATGAAAAAAATAACAGCACTTATGGCAGCAGCAGTATTGGGAGCATCTACATTTGGAAGTGTATCAGTAATGGCAGCAGAAAGTACAGAAGCAATGGCGGTTCCGGCAGACGAAGCGGGAATGGTGGTTGATGGAGATGCGGTTGCAGCAGATGGTGATGCAATTCCGTCGGATTTTATACAAGGTACTTTCAAACCGTCCGATACAACTGTTCAGGCTCAGGATTCATATGAATATCCATTTCTTGGACTCAACATGAAGCTTCCAGAAGAACTGCTTAAACAGATAAAAGCGCAGAGCATTGCGATGATCACCAATGAAGGATGGAATGATAATGCGGATGCAATTAAATATGCATATATAAGCTGGAGTGAAATGACCGAGGAGCAGAAAGAGGCAGAGGTTGACAAGCTTGGAACAGCATATGATGACTGGTGCAACAGCCTTGCAAAAATCGGAGTAATCGGAATTTATGACGAAGATTCTGAGAAAGAACTGGATAAGATCACTGGTTGTACCGAGCACAAAGAAATTGGAAGCAGCAGTGACGGAAAGTATAAGTATTATCTGAGCACAAACAAGGATGCAGATGAGTCTCTGAAAAAAGAAGTGGAAGAAATCGACGTGACACTCACAGAGATGACACCATTCCAGCAGCTTTCCGCATTTGACCAGCCACAGGACACCAGCAATACAGGTGATTCCACAACTGTAGGAAAGTTTGAGACAAAGGGTATTGACGGAAAGGACTATACAGAAAAAGTATTCAGCGATTATGATCTGACTCTGGTAAATATCTTTACCACCTGGTGTTCTCCATGCGTCAATGAGATTCCGGAGCTGGAAAAGCTTTATGAAGAGATGAAAGAAAAAGGAGTTGGCGTTGTTGGCGTTGTTCTTGATACAGTAGGAGATGATGGCAAACAGGATGATGCTACAGTGAAAAAAGCTAGTGTCCTTCAGGAAAAGACAAAAGCTTCCTATCCTTTCCTGATTCCGGACTCAACAATGATGAACGGACGTCTGAACGGTATTTCTGCCTTTCCTGAAACATTCTTTGTTGACAAAGAAGGAAATATTGTAGGAGAAACATATTCAGGAAGCCATACACTGGACGAATGGAAAGAAATCGTTGAAAAAGAACTTGAAAACGTTTCAAAATAATAAAGCGACTCTGGCAGAAAGATAAGAAAAATGATGAAAAAAATAACAAATTCAAAGTGGATAGGTCCTGCACTGGCGGTTCTGGGAATCCTTCTGATGATATTTGGAATTTACCGGGGCGAAGTGGATGTAGTCTTTACAAAAGCAATCAATATCTGTATGGAGTGTATTGGAATTGGATAATAAGAAAATAAAAATAAATGAATGGCCGCGCCACGGGATCCAGGCACTGTGGGCGTTTCTTACCAACAGCCGTGTATCAGGATTTGTGACGGGTAAGATTTATACTGGAAAGTTGAAACATGCGTGTGTTCCGGGGCTGAACTGTTATTCCTGTCCTGGTGCCACAGGTGCCTGTCCGATTGGATCTCTTCAGGCAGTGATCGGCAGCTGGAACTTTAAAATGGCATATTATGTAGCAGGATTTCTGATTTTTGTCGGAGCTTTGCTGGGAAGGCTTGTCTGTGGATTCCTCTGTCCGTTTGGGCTGATACAGGACCTGCTGAATAAAATCCCGTTTCCAAAGAAGATCCGGACATTTCGGGGAGATAAGCTGCTGCGCAAATTAAAATACGTGATCTTTGTGGTATTTGTGATCCTGCTTCCGATGTTTGTTGTAGATATCATGGGACAGGGAGCACCGTATTTCTGCAAGCTGATTTGCCCGGCAGGTACGCTGGAAGGAGGACTTCCACTGGTGCTTCTGAATAAATCCATGCGCAGTGCGATAGGATGGCTTTTTATATGGAAAAATACGATTCTTGTGGTTACGATCATACTCTCCATTATCATTTACCGGCCATTCTGTAAATATATCTGTCCGTTGGGTGCTTTTTATTCTGTATTTAATAAAGTTTCTGTTTTCCGTTATCGAGTAGATGCAGAAAAATGCGTTCACTGTGGAAAATGTGCAAAAGCATGTCAGATGGAAGTAAATCCGGTGGAAAACCCGAACAGTTTGGAATGTATTCGTTGTGGAAGATGTAAGAAAGTCTGTCCAACTCAGGCAATCCAGTGCGGGGTAAAAAGAAAATAAAATTTTTATACAGGCTTAATATCAGATGATAATCAATATTAAGCTTGTATAACTTCTTTTCTGGTATATAATACTATTAAAATCAAAAAAGAGGAGATTAGTTATGCCAGAAAAACATAAAAGAAAACATCTGACATCCTTTCAGATGATTATTTTAGGTTTTGCAGGAGTGATCCTTTTGGGAGCACTCCTGCTTATGTTACCCGTCTCATCTGCGGAGGGAGTTGTAACGCCATTTGATCAGGCGCTTTTTACCTCAACTTCTGCTGTATGTGTGACGGGTCTTGTTGTGCAGGATACAGGAAGCTACTGGTCAGGTTTTGGACAGGCAGTGATATTGCTGCTTATACAGACAGGCGGTCTGGGAGTTGTAACGGTTGCCGTTTCAGTATTTATGCTGTCAGGACGAAAGATATCACTGATGCAGCGAAGTACCATGCAGGATGCTATCTCAGCACCAAAAGTAGGTGGTATTGTCCGCCTGACAAAGTTTATTCTGAGAGGAACATTTCTGATCGAAGGAATCGGTGCAGTTTTACTTCTTCCGGTATTTTGCCGTGATTTTGGAATAAAAGGTATATGGATGTCGATTTTTCATTCCATATCAGCTTTTTGTAATGCAGGATTTGATATACTTGGTACCATAGATAACACTTTTGTATCACTGAGCGGCTATGCCGGAAATTTCTGGTTAAATATAGTGATCATGCTTCTGATCATCATTGGCGGTATTGGTTTTCTTACATGGGAAGATGTTTATACGAATAAACTCAGATTTAAACGTTATCGTATGCAGAGTAAGATCATTTTGTTAACGACCGCAATCCTGATTTTTGTTCCGGCAATCTTCTTTTTTGTCTGTGACTTTGGACAGGTATCGATTGGGAAACGGATGCTGTTATCGCTTTTTCAGTCTGTAACGACAAGAACGGCTGGTTTTAATACAGCAGATCTGTCATCGATGACTGAGGCGGGACAGGCGATTATGATACTTCTTATGATGATAGGAGGATCACCAAGTTCTACAGCAGGTGGTATGAAGACAACAACAGCGGCAGTCCTGCTTTTGAACGCATTTGCGACATTTCGAAGTCGTGAGGATGCAGGAGCTTTCGGAAGAAGATTCGACGGTCAGGTAATAAAAAATGCCGCAACGATAGCAATGCTGTACTTTGTATTGTTTTTCTTCGGAGGAATCACCATCAGTGTTTATGAAGGGCTTCCTCTGCAGCTTTGTCTGTATGAGGCAGCTTCAGCAGTAGGAACAGCAGGACTTACGCTGGGAATCACGCCGGGGCTTCATATCCTGTCACGATTGATACTGATCGTGCTTATGTATCTGGGACGAGTAGGAGGGCTGACACTGATCTATGCGGTATTGTCCAGAAGAAATACGAATGCAAAAATGCCATTGGAAAAAATAACAGTTGGATAAAAGGAGAGAGAATATGAAGAATATCTTACTTATCGGTCTTGGACGATTTGGAAAACATATTGCAATGCAGCTGAATGAAATGGGACATGAGATCATGGCAGTGGATATCAATGAGGAACGGGTCAACAAAATCCTTCCTCTTGTCACCAATGCCCAGATTGGAGACAGTACAGATGCCAGTTTCCTGGAATCACTGGGGATAGGAAATTTTGATATCTGTTTTGTTACTATTGGAGGCAGCTTCCAGAACTCACTGGAGACAACATCATTATTAAAGGAATTAGGGGCGAGGCTGGTGATTTCACGGGCAGAGCGTGATGTCCAGGAAAAATTCCTTTTACGGAATGGCGCGGACAGAGTTGTTTATCCTGAAAAGCAGGTAGCAAAATGGGCATCCATCCGTTATGCAGATGATCATATTCTTGACTATATGGAAGTAGACGCATCTCATGCGATTTTTGAAGTTGAAGTTCCGGATGAATGGCTCGGAAGATCTGTCGGAGAACTGGATATCCGAAGAAAATATAATATAAATATTCTTGCAGTAAAAAAAGAAAGAGAAGTCAGTGTGGCAATCTCTGTAGATACAGTTCTTGAAGCTGACAGTACGCTTCTGGTTCTTGGAGATTATAAAGCAATTCAGAAATTTTTCCACATCTGATAACAGTGCATTGACAGACAGGTGAAAGAAGTGATTTTTTAGGAGGAGAGAACAATGATTTGTGGAATGACATATTTTCAGATATGCCTGTATTTTCTGGTGTATTCTTTTGGCGGCTGGGTTGTTGAAGTTATTTTTCATGCGGTAGCACTTGGAAAGGTTATAAACCGAGGATTTTTGAACGGACCGGTATGCCCGGTATATGGATTTGGAGTGCTCTCCGTGTTTGCCATGCTCAATACGATCCAGAGTGGCGGACATCAGATGAATGATGCAATGATCTTTCTTTTTGGAATCGTCCTTGCGACGGCGGTGGAACTAATCGCCGGCTGGCTGCTGGATGTGTGCTTTCATGCAAGATGGTGGGACTATTCAGATAAGCCGTTTAATCTTCACGGCTACATTTGTCTGGAATTCTCACTGATCTGGGGACTTGCGATCGTTATGGTGGTAAAGGTTTTTCAGAAATATGTAGAAAGTCAGGCATCGCATACACCGGCAACCTGGGAATGGATCGTGATAGCAATTTTGTATGCAGTGTATCTGACAGATTTTATTGTAACGGTAGCGGTTATCCGTGGTCTGAACAAAAAGCTTACCAGACTGGACAAGGTTCGTTCTGATCTGAGAATCGTAAGCGACAGACTCAGTGATACCCTGGCTACGACTACGATTGATACAGCACAGAAGGTTGGAGAGGGCAAGGTTCAGGCGGCTCTTGCGAAGGCAGAATTCCTTGATGCAACTGCAGCACAGAAAGAAAAATCAATCGAAATGCTCCGCGTGAAGAGAGCAGAACTCCAGGCACAGTTTGATGACCTTTCCAATTCTATTACCAATCACACGATCGTTGGCCAGGGACGAATCATCAAAGCTTTCCCGAAGATGAAGCACAGAGATTACTCTGAACTGATCCAGGAGCTGAAGAAAAGACTGTAATTGGTGAATATAGGAGATTGAATCCTGTTTTATTTTCCTATCATCTGAATCCTTTTACGGTTATAAACCAGATGCAGATACATGGCATCCTGTGCCCGGAGTGGGTCATGGGATGCTATGGCATCCGCAATCTCACGGTGAGTTTCGATGGTTTCGTTATGCAAGGTTCCGCCTGTTGTTTCAACAAAGAGAGGAATAGAGCTGTTGATCACAGGAATCAGTCTTGGAACCACAACGTTCTTACTGCTCATAGCGATCGCTGTATGGAATTCGATATCTTTGTGTGTGTGATCCTTATGATCTTTTAATAATTTTTCAACTTCATCGCAGAGTGCGGTGATTTTTTTTATGTCTTTTTCGTCGGCATGTGTGGCAGCCATCGCCGCAATAGAAGGCTCGAGGAGAAAGCGTACTTCTAAAAGGTCATTGATCAGCTGCTGTTTGTTGCCGATAAAAGTAAAGCCCAGTGGGTCTTCCACCATTCCTGGAGAGGAAGCAATATAGGTACCGGAACCCTGGCGGATCGTGACAATATTGCGGGAGGCGAGAAGTTTCATAGCTTCGCGTACAGAACTTCTTCCCGCATTCAGACGTTCGGACAGAATCGTTTCATTAGGTAATTTGTCTCCTGGCTGCAGATTCTCTTCTAAAATAAGTTCAATAATGTCTTCGGATATTTTTTGAGGAAGACTCTTCTCTTCAGATGACAGATTCATCATATGATTTACCTCATTTCTAATAGATGTAATTCTTTCTTTCTATGATAATGTCTTTCAATCCCAATGTCAAAATGCTAAAATGCACAAAAATAGATACAAAAATTTAGATAAAATTCCATATTGCGTTTTTTATGAAGAGAATATATGATAAATACATCAGATGAATTCAAGGAA
>CAKRTP010000080.1 GCA_934402155.1 uncultured Blautia sp.
GCGGACGCCCATGCGTTCCTGCAAAAGAAGAAGCATACTTCTTCAAAATGAGCAAATATGCAGACCGTCTGATCGAGTATATCAACACACATCCGGATTTCATTCAGCCGGAATCACGTAAGAACGAGATGATGAACAACTTCCTTCTTCCGGGCCTTCAGGATCTCTGTGTATCCAGAACCTCCTTCAAATGGGGAATTCCGGTAGATTTCGATCCGAAGCACGTTGTTTATGTATGGCTGGATGCTCTGACAAACTATATCACAGGAATTGGTTATGACTGTGACGGTGAAAGCTCCGAACAGTTCAACAAACTGTGGCCGGCAGACCTTCATCTGATCGGAAAAGATATCATCCGTTTCCATACAATTTACTGGCCGATCTTCCTGATGTCACTTGACCTGCCGCTTCCGAAACAGGTATTCGGACATCCGTGGCTGCTTCAGGGTGATGGCAAGATGAGCAAATCCAAAGGAAATGTTCTCTATGCAGATGAACTGGTTGATTTCTTTGGCGTAGATGCTGTACGTTATTTCGTACTCCATGAGATGCCATTCGAAAACGATGGCGTTATCACATGGGAACTGATGGTAGAAAGACTGAACTCCGAGCTTGCAAATACTCTTGGAAACCTTGTTAACCGTACAATCTCCATGTCAAACAAATATTTTGGCGGACTTGTAGAGAACAAAGGTGTTGCTGAACCGGTTGACGAAGACCTCAAATCATTTGTACTGGCTGTTCCGGGTAAAGTTGCTGAGAAGATGGACAAGCTGCGTGTTGCAGATGCAATGACAGAAGTATTTACTCTGTTCAAACGTCTGAACAAATATATCGATGAGACAATGCCATGGGCACTTGCAAAAGATGAAGCAAAACAGGATCGTCTTGCTACAGTTCTTTACAATCTGGTTGAGGGAATCACAATGGGAGCTACTCTTCTGGAGTCCTTTATGCCGGAGACAACAGAGCGTATCCTTGCACAGTTAAATGCAGAAAAACGTACTCTGGAAGATCTTAAGACATTTGGCCTGTATCCGTCAGGAAACAAGGTAACAGAGAAACCGGAGATTCTTTTTGCACGTCTTGACCTCAAAGAAGTTCTTGCAAAAGTAGAAGAACTTCATCCGAAAAAAGAAGAGCCGGCAGAAGAAGCAAAAGAAGAAAATGTGATCGACATCGAAGCAAAAGAGGAGATCACCTTTGATGATTTTGAAAAACTCCAGTTCCAGGTTGGAGAGATCATTGCCTGTGAAGAAGTTAAAAAATCCCGTAAACTTCTCTGCTCTCAGGTTAAGATCGGAAGCAAGGTGCGTCAGATCGTATCCGGAATCAAATCTGACTACAGTGCAGAAGAAATGGTAGGAAAGAAAGTTATGGTTGTTACGAACCTGAAACCTGCCAAACTTGCAGGAATCCTCAGCGAAGGAATGATCCTCTGTGCAGAAGATGCAGATGGAAAACTTTCTCTGATGGTACCGGAGAGAGAAATGCCGGCAGGAGCAGAAATCTGCTGATCTGACTGAATAAAACTGCGAAATAAGCTGTTCAGTTACAAATAAGACTGAGAACTCCAGGAATCATGATACGATTTCCTGGAGTTTTTTGACGGTTGACGGAAATTCGTGGGATTTGTATACTATAGTTATAGCTTGAGCAGAATTCTGTAAAACAATGACAGAAAGGGAAACAGAAAAATATGGAAAAAGGGTTTACACATTTTGACCAGAATGGAAATGCAGTAATGGTCGACGTTTCCGGAAAACAGATCACATACAGGACAGCTCTGGCTACAGGATACATTTCTGTAGGACCGGAGATTATGGAAGCAGTAACATCAGGAAATATAAAAAAGGGCGATGTTCTGGGTGTGGCAAGAGTTGCGGGAATCATGGGAGTCAAAAAAACTTCAGAACTGATTCCGATGTGTCATCCGCTGCCGATACAGAAATGTTCTGTTGATTACGAACTGGATCAGGAAAAAAATCAGATACATGTTTTCTGTACCGTAAAAACAGAGGGAAAAACAGGCGTGGAAATGGAAGCACTTACCGGTGTTCAGGTAACTCTTCTGACAATCTATGATATGTGCAAGGCAATTGATAAACATATGGTCATGTCAGAAGTCCATCTGATTGAGAAGACAGGAGGAAAAAGCGGGGATTTCCGTTTTGAGAACCAATAAAAAGAAATGGAGGAAAATATGAAACGAGTAGCGATCATCACATCAAGTGATACAGGATATCGTGGTGAAAGAGAAGATCTAAGCGGACCGGTGATCAAAGAAATTGTACAACGTGCGGGATATGAAGTAGTATCTATGGATATCCTTCCGGATGACCAGGTGATGCTTGCGGGAAAGATGCAGGAAATTGCGGATAAAGAGCTTGCAGAACTGATCCTGACAACAGGAGGAACCGGATTCTCAGAAAGAGATATTACTCCGGAGGCAACAGAAGAAGTAATCGAGCGAAGGGTTCCGGGAATTCCGGAAGCGATGCGTGCATACAGCATGACGATCACCAAAAGAGCCATGCTCAGCCGCGCGACAGCAGGAATTCGCGGAAAGACATTGATCATTAATCTTCCGGGAAGTCCGAAGGCAGTCCGGGAAAGTCTGGAATATATTATTGATGCACTGGGACATGGAATTGAGATCCTGACAGGGGAAGCAGGAGACTGTGCACGGAAATAAGACAGAAATGGCAAGGTAATTGCCGTAAGGGAGGTTTTTTTATGGGAAAAGTAATTGCAGTATGTATCAGCAAGGAAAAAGGAACACAGAAATACAGTATACCGGAAGGTGAATTTATAGAAGAATGGGGCCTCAAAGATGACGCACATGCAGGAAAGTGGCATCGTCAGGTCAGTCTTCTGTCCTATGATAAAATTCAGGAATTTCGTGCGAGAGGTGCGGAAGTTGAGTATGGCGCATTTGGGGAAAATCTGGTAGTGGAAGGTTTTGATTTTGCAAAACTTCCGGTAGGAACAAAATTCCGTTGCAATGATGTGGTTCTTGAACTGACACAGATCGGAAAGAAATGCCATCAGGGCTGTGAGATCTTTCAGAAAATGGGTGACTGTATTATGCCAAGGGAGGGCGTTTTTACCAGAGTACTTCATGGAGGTATTATCCGTGAAGGTGATGAACTGATACTGGAAAAATAATGTTCTGTGAAAAGGTTTGGCATAGATACGCCTGAAACTCAAAATATGCGGAAAATTTCCGGTGTCAAAGATAATTTTGTGATCGAGGAGAATGATATGATTTTTGAAACACATGCTCATTATGATGATGAGGCTTTTGAAGCGGACAGGGAAGAACTTCTGGATTCTATGCGGGAGAGTGGTATTGGGCGAATCGTCAATGCCTGTGCATCGGTAGAAAGTCTGAAGGAGACAGCGGCTCTTATGGAGAAATATCCGTTTGTGTACGGAGCGTTTGGGATTCATCCGGATGATGCAGATAAGATGACAGAAGAGACTCTTGAGGAGATTCGAAAGCTTTGTCAGCTTCCGAAGGCAGTGGCAGTCGGTGAGATCGGTCTTGATTATTACTGGCATAAGGAAGAGGAAGAGCATGAGATTCAGAAGAAGATGTTTCGTGCACAGATGAAGATCGCAAGGGAAGAAAAAATGCCATTTATGATCCACAGCAGGGAGGCCGCAAAAGATACACTGGATATTGTAAGGGAATTTATGAAGGATGGAATGTACGGTGGAATCATCCATTGTTTTTCATATGCGAAGGAGATGGCACGGGAGTATCTGGATATGGGACTTTATCTGGGGATCGGCGGCGTGGTTACATTCAAGAATGCAAAGAAGCTGAAGGAAGTAGTAGAGTATGCACCGCTCAGCCAGATCGTTCTGGAGACAGACAGTCCGTATCTGAGCCCGGAACCAAATCGCGGAAAAAGAAATGATTCCAGAAATCTGGTGTTTGTGGCTCAGGGAATCGCACAGATCAAGGGAATAACAGAGGAAGAAGTTATTGCTGTGACAGAACAGAACGCGGAGAGACTGCTGCTGCGCTGAAAACTGTCAGCTGAAATTTACAAGATTAAAAATGCCCCGGAAAATGACAGACTGTGGTTCGAACAGTGTCGTTTTCCGAGGCATTGTAGTTATTCAGGTTATGGATGATCAGTAATCCTCATCGTAATAGGAGTCATCGTAGGAATCATCATAGGAAGAATCATCATATAAATCATCAGAAGAATCGTCGTAAGAATCTCCGCTGGAATCATCGGTGTCCTCTCCGGAACTGTCAGTATCGGAATCAGTTTGTCCGGAAAGATATTCTTCTGCGCTGACAGACCAGGTATCCTCTACGATATTTCCGTTTGAGTCGATCATGTTGAGTTCGTAGTCAAAAGATACATCAAGAAGATCTGTTCTGGTGGATGGTTCTACGTTCATGGACATGATCTCTTTGAATTTGGCCTGGAGATTTGCCAGAGTAAATTCGTCTCCGATGATCTCTCTGACTCCGTGCTGAGAAGCAAGATCCTCTGTGTAGTCCTCAAGCATGTACGGGTTAAACACACCTTCGTCTTTGTTGTAGTGCATGACCATTGGTTTGACGGTTGGATCAAGGATATCGATGGTGGTCACACCATTTTTTACTGATTTCTGTATCGTGAAGCTTGCCATTCCCTCCAGAAGACCTGTGAGCGTCTGCTGGGTAGAGACAAAGTTTCCGAGAGAGTAGAAAATCAGCATATTGTGTCCCTCATCGTCGGACATTCGGCCATATGGCTGGAGAATGTGCGGATGACCGCCTATAACAACATCAACTCCCTGCTGCATGAGGAAAGTCGCCCATTCTTTCTCGTATTCGGTGGGCATTGGTTCTTCTTCTTTGCCCCAGTGTGCAACGAAGATCAGTACATCGCTGGAAGCCTTTGCTTTCTGGATCATGGTGGAAACCTTGGCCTTGTCAAAAAGGTCGATCATGTATTCCTTGCCCTCACCGGCACCTCCGTTGTTGGTTCCGTATGTATAATCGAGGAAAGAAATCTTGATCCCATTTACTTCGAGTGTTTTAACAGTATCGGCATCTTCCTGTGTAGGGTGGATACCGAGTACAGGAACATCCGGATAATTAGTGTTCCAGAAATTGAAGGTTTCCTCCATAAAATCAGAACCATAATCATCAATGTGGTTTGTGGCGGATTCAATGACATCAAATCCGGCATTGATGAGTGCATCTCCGACTTCTGTAGGAGTTGCGAAAGAAGGATAGGAACTGACGGCATCGTGTTCTGAGGTAAATACAGTTTCCTGATCGACCATAGCTACATCGGCAGCCTGGATCTCATCCTTTACTTTTTCGTAGATCTTATCATAATTCCATGTTCCGGAATCGTTCTGCCCGGATTCGATGAGACTGCCGTGGTAAAGGTTGTCTCCGACGGCAATGACGCTGGCAGTGGAAATCTCAGGTTTTTCGGCGGCTTTTTTTGCAGCGGCTTTCTGCTCTTCAGCAGCTTTCTGCGCCTCTATCTTAGGTCTTTCGATCAGATTATAGTCAAGCTGCCGAAATGCGATGACAAGCAGTACCAGCAGTATGATGGAACAGGTCAGACCAATACGGGAGTTAATCTGTTCTCGTAAATTCAATGGTATATTATTATTTTTTTTCATAATTTAATTCCTTTCGTGTTTTATTATAGCAAATAAAAACAAGTAAAAAAAGACATTGTTAGAAAAATTGTTGATGTGAACGGTCACGAAAAATTACTTTGTGTTTCAAAGTGCTTTACGTTATAATAAAAAAACAAAGAGGGAAGGAGTATATTGATGAATTCATATGAAACTGTAAATGATGTTCTGGTAAAGCTGTTTAACGAGATTATGGATGTAGAAGAGCGCGCTTTGGTCACATCAGATTATAAGGATATTTCTGTAAATGATATGCATGTCATAGAAGCGATCGGAATCAGGGAACCCAAAAATATGTCCACGGTGGCACGTGCAGTTTCTGTGACAGTGGGAACCCTGACGATAGCGGTCAACCATCTGGTCAAGAAAGGCTATGTAAAAAGAAGCCGAAGTGAAGAGGACCGTCGGGTTGTTCTTGTGTCCCTTTCTGAAAAGGGCGAGAAAGCATATCTGCATCACAGGATGTTCCATGAAAAGATGGTCATGGAAATTCTGGAGGGTATGGATCAGGAGGAAACAGAGGTGCTGACAAGGGCGTTGGCAAAGCTTCAGAAATTTTTCCGGACTTACGGAAATGAAAAGTAAACAGCTTCATTCTGTATAGTGGTCGAGGTATTTTTCCAGAATCGGAAACTGTACCGGTCCAATTTCCAGGATCTGACGGTGAAATTCTCTGATATCAAAGGAATTTCCGAGGTTTTTCTGGCAGGAGGTTCTAAGATTGAAAAAGCACAGACAGCCAAGACCGTATTTCAGATAATTTCCCGGAGTTTCTACAATGTACTGGTAGATCTCGTCAATTACTTTTTTATCCTGAATCCCAAAAGCGTTCAGGAATTTGGCAGCAGCAGACAGATTCCATCCCTGATAATGAATACCTGTATCGAGCAGAGAATAGATACAGAGATTGATGCTGCGGTTTTTCCAGATCAGGGTGGTGAGGTCAGCAGCTGAACTGTCAGAAAGAAGAGACGCAGCATACTGATATCCGTAAGATTCGACATAAGTTGCCCAGCCTTCGACATAACCGCCGGAAGTGATCAGATAGCGGATGTCGTCAGGCTGGGTTTTTCCGAAAAAAACAGTCTGGTACAGATGACCGGGAAAGCCTTCGTGGGAAAGCGTCGTAAAAAGTTCCAGATTGGAGTGAGTTCCTGTGCGGTTGATATAGATCACATTAGGATGGCCTGTGTCAAGAGGCGGTGTGAGATAAAATGCAGGACTCAGAAAATCCTCCATGGATTTATGGACATAGCGGATCTCATAGTCGTTTGTATCAAGTGCAGGAAAGTCTTTCCGCATGGACTGATTCAGATATTGAAGTGCATTTCTGGGAACAAAATCCTTTATTTCTACGCTGTTTGTAAGTTTTCGAAGAAGATCAGGCTGAGATTTCAGCATCTGATGAACGATATTCATATCTTCTGCAAGCTGAGCAGTAAGACGTTGCTGGATTTTTTCAACAGAAAGATAAGAACCAGTCTGAGACTGCAGAAGATACCGGTAATATTCTTTTCCTCCTCTGAAGTGTTTCAGCCCGCGGCTGGAACTTCCTGTGTTTTTCAGGGAAGCCAATCCGGTCATCAGTTCCTGATAGGCGGGAATAACACTGGTGAGGAGGATTTTTTTGTGGCGCGCGTTCAGTTTTGCCTGTGCTTCCTCAGAAAAATGAGAGTAAGTTTTGAGCTTTTCAGAAAAGATATCCAGCATATAGTTGTTTTCCGGATTTTCTATAAAAGCACTGCATTGTTTCAGGATACGGTTCAGGGTTGCGTTGCTCATAAAATATCCCGCCTCGGATTTCTGACGCTCATAGTCGAGGATACTCTGAAAGTAAGGACGTACAGAAGAGAGAAGATTCAGATAATCTGCAATATCCTGGTCTTCATAAAAGGCATATTCTGCCAGGAGAACAGGAAGCTGTGCCTGGATGCCGAGACCTGGGCTCAGGGGTTCGTCCAGAAGCGGGAATTCGCGGGCTGAGAGCTGTGTCTGGTAATACAGGAGCAGCATATCCCGTGTGATCTGATTTTCACGGGTCAGTCTGGAAGAGGTGAATTCCTTCAGTTTCTGAAGATATTGTCCGTATTTTTGGTATGTGCTGTTTTGATCAGAGGAGATTGTTCCGAGAGTAGGAGCCGGTCGGGAAATATGTTTTTTATCAGGATAAGCAAGGGAATAATGAAGAGTCAGCATACTTCCGGAAACTTCTTCCTGAAAGATTTTTTTGGTCAGGGATCGGAAAGCTTTGTCATCAGAGATCATACGGCCGGAGATCCAGCCCATAAAAACTCCGGTGATCAGAACAAAACACAGAAGAAGTGCAATAAAGAGTGGAGATTGGGGTCTGCGAAGAGAA
>CAKRTP010000081.1 GCA_934402155.1 uncultured Blautia sp.
CACTTCCTGTTCCTGCATATGTCTTTGAAAGATCAAAAGCCAGTGCATATGCCGCAAAAGCATTCGCATCCTTGATACCTGTTCCGGTTTCATTATTTACCTTCACGGTGTGTTCATCTGCATTAAATGAAAAGACTCCATCTGTCCCCTCTGTCAGCTTCCCGTCCAGACGCACTACGGAACCCCAGTTTCCGATATCAGAACCACTCCTGTCTGTACCGGAATAACGGATAAGTTTCCATCCAGTTTGTGAATCAGAAGAAGTATTCCCATTGCCGAGTGCATATATCAGGCCGTTTTCATTATTTCCCACGATCTGCCCTGTGTGATTATATGCCGTTGTGATCTTCTGTCCGCTTAAATTTGTCGTGCCATGTAAGCGCATGACACCCTTTACCAGATGACCGACAAGACCACCTCGCCCATCAACCCCATCTGCTGCAAGGTCATAGCTGTCCGCTGTTGCAAGTGTGACACTGCCTACATTGAGAAGACCATCCTCTATTTTTCCGACGAGCCCTCCAAAGCTGGCGTTATTACCGGACTTCATATCTGCTGTCGAGGCAGATACATTTTCAATCTCAACATAGCTGCTGCCGGATATAC
Source organism: uncultured Blautia sp. (assembly GCA_934402155.1). Taxonomy (GTDB): domain Bacteria; phylum Bacillota; class Clostridia; order Lachnospirales; family Lachnospiraceae; genus Blautia_A. Next base: position 607 of record CAKRTP010000081.1, read on the forward strand.
TGCCGACAACTCCACCATAGGAAGCATTGACGTTGATTCCACCAGTAGTTACAGTCTGGATGAATGAATTGGAATCTCCCTTTATGCTCAGGGTATTGTCCATACTCCCAGACTGATAGCTTCCGATCAGTCCACCGAGATTTGTAACCGCACCGGTTACTGCTGTTGTAACAGCCGTCTCAGTGGTTCCTGAAACAGATACCGTTGTCTTTGCGGTACTGGTGTTTTTGAGTACGCCAAATAATCCGCCAGCATTTCCGCCGCCGGATACTGCAATATTATGAAATTCATAACCGGAAAGATCATAGCTGATCTTATCACCTTTTGTGACAGTGTATTCCCCGATCAGTCCACCAGCTGATTTATTGCTGGCTGATTCCAGGGTAAGCGTTTCTGCAAAGGTAAGCTTGCCACCTGTTTTTACGCCGATGCTTCCATCTGTGGCACTTCCGGCGAGACCACCTGCATTCCCGGAGGCAGAACTGACCTTCGTCACTGAACTTCCGGCAGCGGTCAGCCTGGCATCTGTTTCCATATGTCCGACAAAACCACCTGCATCTGCAGCCGAAGACACCGCTTCAACATTGATCTTGCCTGCAGATGTATTCTTAAACTCAGCCGTCAGAGCGGCACCTGACTCCATTGTATTGCAGAATAATCCCGTGTGGCTTTCCCCGCTTACCTTTAATTCTTTTGTAAACTGGTTCTCAAAGGTAATTTCAGCACTCGTTCCTGACTGCATCGTACCGATCAGACCGCCGACTGCTGCAGCTGTTATTTTGTCTGCATTCAGATTTCGGAGTACAATATCTGCTTTTAAAGTTGTATTTCCGTCTGCCAGAATTTCCGCCAGAAGCGGTTTCTTCGCAGAATAAGCAGTCTCCGAAAAGCCAAAGGGGATTGTACCGGACAATGTTGCCTTTGTTGAAAGCACATTAAATAATGCCCTGGATGTCATTATGGAATACTGTTCGGCAGCTGTACTTTTATCCAGACCAAAAGTCCCCTCATAAGGATGTGCATCATTACCCAGACCAAGGAAGCTGTAACTGGTTCCACTCACTGGCACAGGCTTTGTAAGATCCCATCCCGATGTTGTAATCAGTCTAATCGTGTATCCAGAATAATACTGCGGAGCCACATTCGATAACAGGATCAGACCCTCTCCGCCAGTTACCTCAACCGTATTGCCTTTAACATTCAGGTTCGCTGATAATTTATCAGCCTCTTCAAGAGTCAGCTTCGCCTCCTGAGCATCCGCTCCCACATCTTCTGCGATCAGTTCCAGAGATAAATGAATCTCCTGTGAATCCTCTGCCGCACTGTCTGCCTGTTCTTCGGTCACAGCCGCTTCCTCAGAATCCTGCTGACCTTTGTCATCTGCCAAATCAGTATTGTCCGGCTGGCTTTCGATCTCGGCAGGTTCCGCGTCCTCCGGCTGAACTGCAGTATCTGTAAAATCAGTGCTGTCTGCCTGATTTCCACTCTCCCCGGATCCTATATTCTCTGTCTGATCCGAAGTCCCCGCGAAATCTGATACTGAATCACCACTTCCAAAATCCTCATCTGCAAGTCCCCGTATCTCAGGTTCTGCTGACACACGATCCGTCAAAAAAGAAGAGGACGAAGTCATTGCAATGCAAACTGCCATCTCGGCTGCCGTCATACGTTTTATCCATTTTTTCTTTTTACGTTTTTTCATTCTTATCAATCCTGTGTTGTTTCTTCTGCCAAAGTAACAGTAACTAACTTCTCAATCTCATCCCAGGTCATATTTGATAACTTCGACAGTTTCTCAGGATTCCTGTAAAATTGAAACTGGATTGCAGTTGTCGAATCCCCCACCGAAAAAGTGCAGGTTCTGGCAGTAGTATCTATTGTTGTTCCGGTGCTTTCAGCCCATTTGCTGAGCAGAAGACTTTCATCCCATGTAACAGTTATTTTTCCTGATCCGTTTCCGGATATCTCATAATTAAATGCATCATACTTGTCAGGTGTTTTTGCTTTTAAATCGATAAAATGTCCTGTCCAGTTTCTGTTCACTTCATAATCCGCAAAAGAAAGTATTGCCGCCAGCTTCTGTGATTTCACCGCCGCTATCGATTCACCATCTGAAGGCTCTGCAGTAATCTGGATTTTTATCTTATCCTTTAGTTCCTTCGGGATCTCTAATTTATATTCTTTCGTGTCCGCTTTTCCTGCTGTCAGCTTCTGTCCATTAAAAATGTATTCTCCACTGCTTCCAAAAGCGGTATTATTTATTTTGATACCGGTAATAGTTTCAGGGAGACTTCCTCCGTCCATGGAGATCAGCTTCGCTTTCAGCGTGTAAGTGATCGCCCTTGGATTATAAAGAGTCCTGTCTCCCCATACATAATTACATATCATCACAGTAAATGTATAATTATCCTCTCCACTCTCAGCAAGAGAGATACGCTTGACCGGAAGGTTCTCATCAACAGAGTTCAAGAGCGACAGGTAATTCGAGCTGAACATCGTATCACTCGTCTGTGTTCCTGTCGACACCACTCGTTTCACGCTGTTAAAGTTGGTATATGCGCCAAAGCTTCCATATGCAGCGAGTGCCAGCACTCCAAGAGCTAGAAGTCCCCCGGCAAATCTGCCATGTCGGATCCTTTTCCCTGTTTTTTTCTTCATAAGCAAATCCTTCCTGTGACTCCTGACAGGACTGAGACAAAATTCTGACTATCCAAACCCTGATCACTCATGGAATCACAGACAAATCTCACCCCGGGGTAATATCACATAAAAAATTCTCTGTGCATATTTTAACCTCTGCCCCCTCAGAATGCAATGAAAAAAATCAAATAATCGGGAATAATTATAACAAATTTGGTCCACATACCACGCAGATGCCAGTGCTGCCGGCTCCACACAGTTACCTTGTATCTGCCAGTACCTCTGCAATCGTCTTTTTGACAGCGTCCATATTGATTGGTTTTGCCAGATGTCTGTTCATTCCCGCATCAAGAGATGCCTGCACGTCTTCCGCAAACGCATTGGCGGTCATCGCGATGATCGGGATCGTCTTTCCGTCCGGCCGTTCTTCCAGTGACCTGATGGCTCTCGTCGCCTCATATCCATTCATTTCCGGCATCATAATGTCCATAAGGATCACATCAAAACTGCCCTTCGGATTATTTCTGAAGGTTTCGACAGCCGCTTTTCCATCTGCCACCCGCACTACCTGGATACCCATTTCTTCCAGCAGAGTTATGGCAATCTCCGCATTCAGGTCATTATCTTCTGCCAGAAGAATATGTGTTCCATTCAGATCATACTGTGCAGAGTCTGCCTCATCCTTTTTGACAGCTACATTTTCTGCCAGAAGAAGAGGGATTTTTACTGTAAACGTCGAACCAACGCCTTTCGTGCTCTGAACCTCGATCGTTCCGCCCATGAGATCCACATATCGCTTGGTGATCGCCAGTCCCAGCCCGGTTCCTTTGTAACTGGTTCGTGCCCATTCTCTTTCCTGTGCAAATTCTTCATATAATCTGCTCTGGAATTCCTCACTCATACCAATCCCATTGTCGGATACCTGATAACATACAACAATGTGCTGGCTGTCATCTCCCGGATGATTTTCTGCTTTAAATACTATCCTGCCGCCATCTTTTGTAAATTTGACAGCATTACTTATCAGATTCAGAAGAACATCTCTGATCCGAAGTTCGTCTGCCATGACATAAGGATTTTCCAGTGTCTGCCTTGAGACAGAAAATTCCAGATCACGGTTTTCTATATAGCCCTTTGCGATCGCGATAACAGTATCTGTCACCTCCGTGAGTTTTATCGGCATCGGTTTATATTCCAGCTTACCGCTCTCGATCCGGCTGATATCCAGCACATCGTTTATCAGTGACATAAGATATTCCGAACTCTGTCTGATCTTGCCGAGACAGTTCTGCATCTCTTCATTTGTTTTCATTTTCATGGCGATATTGGTAAATCCGATGATCGCATTCATCGGTGTACGCATATCATGGGACATGTTATTTAGAAAAGTGGTTTTGGCGACATTCGCGCTGTTGGCTTTTTTGGTTTCCTCAAGTGCAGCTGTAAGCTTTTTTTTGCTGTCCACAAAGTGCTTCAGCAGAAGCAGCAGGATCAGGATGATCAACAGTGCGATTCCCTGCAGCAGCCATAAATATCTTCCGATCAGTTCTTTTATGATAAGTTTCTGATCTGCCACAGAATTCTGTGCAAGAACAACACCATTCAGAAGATCAGAGGACTGCATAATGCCTTTATTGACGATCGTTGCAGCTCTTCTGTTCTCCTTCGCCGCAAGCATCACCAGGTCCTGTCTCTTCGCCATCTCTGCAAATGAAAGATTCTTCATCAGGGGATTGACATTCAGAATATTGATCCTGGAAGACGGAATAATAGTACAGCCTGCTTCTCCGTCGTCTACTGCCCTTAAGCAGTCCTCCTGTGTGTCGTACTGTCTGATTTCTGCTTCCGGAAAGAGCAATGATACCATACGTTTGGAATATACCGATGTCTCCGTCGTTGCTATTATCTCCAGGCTTTTATTGTAGTCATTTCCTCTGTAGATCACTACCGGTGTGATGTTGAAAATATCATCTGTCGACACGATTGAAAACTCTTCCTGTACATCAAAATTCTGGATGACCGGACCGGCTATATCGATTTCTCCTGCCTGCAGAGCTTCATTTAATTGTTCTCCGGTTACATATGGAGTTGATTTTACTGTAATGCCATATCTCTGGCTGACCGTATCCAGAACTGTTCCGAGAATTCCGGTAAGCTTTCCGCTTTTCCCTGAACAAAACGGAAGGTTATCCTCCAGATAGCCCACACGAATGGTATTCTCATGAGCTTCCAGCCACTGTTTTTCTTCTACGTTTAGAGCATTGTTTACTGCTGAGCTTTCCTCATAACGAGCATATAATCTGCCGCTGTAATCAAATTCCACATTGTTGATCTCTTCCAGGGCTGCATTTAATTCCTCCAATATGTCCGGTCTGAATTTGGAAACCCCGAAATAGCATTCGTCAGAGCCGATATACGCGACAGGTATTGAATCACTTTTTGCAGACAATCTCGGAATAACAACTGCCTCCACCTGATCAGCGGACATTTTGGCGGACATTTCTATGTAACTCTTGCATGGAACGATCTGTGCTTTGATGTTATTTCTGTCCAGCCACTCCCTGAGAATTGTTTTCTGATGACTTCCGTCCACAACACAGATACTGCATCCGTTCAGTTTCTGCATATCTCCGTCTGCAAGATCTGCATGTTCTTCATTCGTATAGATCCAGTATTTTTCTTTTCCCTGTGTATATGAAGAATAGTCAAAATATGCTTCCCGTTCAGGGATGTAGGCAACATCACCAAGAAGATCTATCTCTCCATCTTTGATCATGTTCATGCATTCTTTGAATGAGCCATATACATACTCATACTCCCAGCCTGTTATGTATGAGATCTTCTGAAGGTACTCATATCCTGCCCCTCGTTTCTGCTCTCCCGGGCCGCCCTCCTGAAAATTTACAGAAGGAAAATATCCCACCCGGACGACTTTGTTCTCTGAAGCTTCTGTCTCGACAATACTGATATCCTTCTCCGTTTCAGCTGCCTGTACCGCCCGTACTGAAGGTGGAAGAGATACCAGTAAAATTCCTGCCAGCAAACCTGCCATTAAGTTCTTTTTCATCTGGTTTTTCCTCCTTTATGATAGTACCTTAATTATATCATAAAGCAGCAATATACATAACATTTATTTCGTCAGCAGCCCGGCTTTTTCGAGAAATTCTCTGGCTGCTTTTTTTGGTTCTTCTGTATCGTAGTTACGTTTTTTCAAACCCGTACACCCATTTCCCCCGCAAAAACAGATACAGGAAAATCACGGAGCTGATGCTCCAGGTCAGTGGGTATGCCCAGAAAATCACACGGATATCCGGGATAATACGAACTGCCACAGTAATGTAGCTTACGCGGAACAGGCACCAGTCGCAGAGCAGAACGATCATCGGAACGGATGCGTTACCAGATCCACGAAGTACTGCTGCGATACAATGAGAAAATGCCAGCAGACAATAAAACAGCGCGATTGTTCTGGACTGCATTACTCCATAATGCACAACATCAGGATCTCTGTTAAATGCTGCAATCAGCACCGGTGCTGCCGCATATATAATAATACCGATCAGTTCCGCAATAATGATCGAACAGAGTACTCCGAATCGTGCTCCCTTTTTCGCCCGGTCATACTGCTTTGCGCCAAGATTCTGACTGACAAAGGTAGTCAGTGCCATCGTAAAACAGGTCACCGGCAAAAAGGCAAATCCCTCTATCTTGGAATAAGATCCACATCCTGCCATCGCCATTTTTCCAAATGCGTTGATATTTGACTGCACAAAAACGTTCGCGATCGCAATGACTGAATTCTGAAAACCGGATGGTACACCATTCTGGATGATCTGCCTCAGCATAGAACTGTCAAAACGAATCTGCCGCAGTTCCAGGCGATATTCTTCTTCCACACGCATCAGATGTACCATACAGAGAATTGCACTGACAAACTGTGAAATAGCGGTTGCAAGTGCTGCTGATCCTACTCCCATGCCAAGACCTGCGATAAAGAAAATATCCAGGACAACATTGACACAGGAAGAAATGATCAGATATATCAGCGGATGACGTCCATCACCAACCGACTGCAGAACCCCGACAAAAATATTGTACATGACAACACCCACAGAGCCCGCAAAATATGTACGAAAATACACAACGGATTCCGGGAGCACGTCCGCAGGAGTTCCCATCAATACCAGGATCTTTGGTGCAAGAAACATTCCCAAAACAGTCAGCACCACACCCGCCACAAGGCCAAAGGCAACGGTTGTATGGATTGCCTTTTGCAGGCTGTCTCTTTTTTTGGCTCCGTAATACCGGGCAATAACAACACCCGCACCCATGGCAATGCCATTAATAAAACCTACCATCAGAAAAATCAGATTTCCGGATGAACTGACTGCCGCCAGCGCATTACTTCCAAGGAAATTTCCTACGATGAGGGAATCCGCAGTATTATACAACTGCTGGAACAGATTCCCCAAAAACAATGGAATTGCAAAAAAAATGATCTTTTGGGAGATACTTCCCTCCGTCATTCTCAGACTCTTTTTCATAGCTGCAATTACTCTTCCTTCCCTGTCTTCTGTAAATTAATATCTCTCTACTTTTCCCACGCACCGGGGACATCAATTACAGCCAGCTTTCCAGAACATCATTCAGCTTATTCATATCCAGCGGTTTTGCTATATGTCCATTCATGCCCGTATTTTTGGCCAGCTGTACATCTTCTGCAAAAGCATTGGCTGTCATGGCAACAATCGGCAGTTTTCCCTG
>CAKRTP010000082.1 GCA_934402155.1 uncultured Blautia sp.
AAAGATTTTAAAAACAAAAGTGAGATGCGGATATTCCTGTCATATTTTAAACCACACAGGAAGCTGTTTTTGCTGGACATGGTATGTGCGCTGGCGATAGCAGTGATAGATCTGGCATTTCCGTTTATTTCCAGATGGTGTATGTACAAGCTTCTGCCGGATAATGCGTGGAGGACATTCTGGACGGTAATGATCATTGTGTTCTGTGCGTATATCCTGCGGTCGGTGTTTACTTATATTATTACTTACTGGGGACATACGTTTGGTGTGCGGGTGGAGACGGATTTCCGGCATGATCTGTTTCAGCATATCCAGGAACTGAGTTACGCTTATTTCGACAATGCCCGTGTGGGACAGCTGATGAGTCAGCTTACATCGGAGCTTTTTGATATTACAGAATTTGCACATCATGCACCGGAGGATATTTTCATATCGACAGTGACGATCATCGGTGCACTGATCATTATGTTTACGATCCAGTGGAAACTGGCACTGGTGATTACAGTGACGATCCCGATTTTTTTGCTGGTTGTGTGGAAATGCCGTTTCTCTATGCAGAATGCTTCGCGTAATGTCAAAAAAGAGATGGCATCCATCAACACAGATTTTGAATCCGGGCTTTCCGGACTTCGTACAGCGAAGGCTTTTGCAAACGAGGAAAAGGAACTTGATAAATTTGATTCCGCGAATCTGAGTTATCGTGATTCCAAGGCGGATTTCTACAGGGCAATGGCACTTTTTAATTCAGTGATGGAGTTTTTTATGTGTATTCTTTCTGTGATTGTGATCGCAGTTGGCGGTGCACTGATCATGTCAGATCAGCTGAATATCATTGATCTGATTACATTCAGCCTGTATGTTTCTACATTTGTGAATCCGGTAAGGAAGCTTTCAACAACGGTGGAACTGATTGCAAACGGAACGGCCAGCCTTCATAGATTTGTGCAGCTGATGCGTACAGAACCGGCTTTGAAGGATGATCTGGATGCAGCTGAACTTCAGAATGTGGAGGGAAGAATTGATATTGAACATGTCGGGTTTGCCTATGAGGGAGATCAGGATGTGCTTCAGGATGTTTCTCTTCATATCAAACCAGGTGAAACGATTGCTTTTGTCGGTTCATCAGGCGGCGGCAAGACAACACTCAGCCAGCTGATTCCGAGATTTTATGATGTCACAGAGGGCAGTATTTCGATTGACGGTATGGACGTAAGAAAAGCAACGCAGGAATCTCTTCACAGAAATATTGGTGTTGTGCAGCAGGAGATATTTCTTTTTGCGGACAGTATTGCAGAAAACATCCGATATGGAAAGCTGGATGCAACGATGGATGAGATCATCAGAGCCGCAAAGATGGCAGAAATCTACGATGACATCATGGAGATGCCAAAAGGTTTTGATACAAATGTCGGTGAGAGAGGAGCACTCCTTTCCGGAGGGCAGAAACAGAGAATTTCAATCGCACGTATTTTTCTCAAAAATCCGCCGGTGCTTATTCTTGATGAGGCAACCTCAGCACTTGACAGTGTGACAGAGGCGAAGATTCAGGAAACTTTCGAAAAACTCGCGGTCGGAAGGACAACGATCATTATTGCACACAGACTGTCCACTGTAAAAAATGCTGATAATATTGCAGTGATCGAGCAGGGACAGATTGTGGAGAAAGGAACACATGAGGAGCTGATGAGGGAGGCTGGTATCTATGCTTCTCTGGTCCACACACAGGAACTAAAAGGATAAAAAATATATACAAATACAAAAATTTAAAAAAATTTAAAAATCTGCTTGCATTTTCTGGAAAGTATGATATTATAGTAAATGCATTACAGATGCGGGTGTAGTTCAATGGTAGAACACCAGCCTTCCAAGCTGGATACGTGGGTTCGATTCCCATCACCCGCTTTTTTGCTGCAATAAAATACTCCCTGACGGTTCAGAACCTTATTTTTTATAGAAGGAACTGAAATGTCAGGGAGTTTTTTTGTGAAAATCAGCCCTCGATCACTTCTCTAATCGCGTTGTAGAGTTCATCATATGTTTCGTATGCCGGGATTTCCGGATATTCGGATTTGATGGCATCTGTGCTCTTGAACAGGAATCCGGCCTTGCTTGCCTGGATCATGCCGAGGTCGTTGTGGCTGTCACCGCTGGCGATGGTGTCATATCCGATAGACTGCAGAGCTTTGACGGTTGTGTATTTGGATTTTTCGCAGCGCATCTTGAAATCTGTGATCTCACCGTTATCTGCAACAACAAGGGAGTTGCAGAAGATTGTCGGATAGCCGAGTTTCTTCATCAGAGGGCCTGCAAACTGAGAGAAGGTATCACTGATGATGATTACCTGTGTTAATTCTCTGAGTTTGTCGAGGAATTCTTTTGCACCCGGAAGCGGATCAATCCTGGAAATTGTTTCCTGAATTTCTTTCAGTCCAAGATTGTGCTCTTTCAAAATGTTGAGACGGTATTTCATTAATTTATCGTAATCCGGCTCATCTCTTGTTGTTCTCTTCAGTTCCGGAATACCGGTTTCTTCTGCGAATGCAATCCAGATTTCAGGTACCAGTACGCCTTCAAGGTCTAAACAAACAATTTCCATAATAATCCTCCGTTCTGAAACGACTTTAGTATTGTAATACGGTGACGCGTTTCTCTAAGTGTGTATTCAGGTATTATTATAACGGAAAGAATTCAAAACTTCTATATTAAATTTATCGAAATAATAAAATAAAAAAACAGTTATAATCACTATTGTATCTGAAAGTAAATCGGTGGTATGATAAACAGAAAATATCAGACAATGGGTTATCCCCATTGCGTCAAAGAAAGTTGGTAATTTGAAATGAAACAGGAAAATTATATAAAAGGAATGACGATGATCATTTTGTCAGCGTTTTTCTTTGCGTGTATGAATGTGAGTGTGCGTCTGGCAGGGGATCTGCCATCTGTACAGAAGAGTTTTTTCCGTAATCTGGTGGCTGCTGTTTTTGCGGCAGTGATTCTGACCAGAAATCATATTGTACCAAGGGTGCAGAAGCAGTATCTTGGAATACTTTTTCTTCGATGTGCGTTTGGTACACTTGGAATACTCTGTAACTTTTATGCGATCGATCATTTGCTGGTAGCGGATGCCTCCATTCTGAATAAATTATCTCCATTTTTTGCAATCATTTTTTCATTCCTGATCTTGAAAGAAAAAATCACACCGGTGCAGGGAGCCTGTGTGTTCCTGGCATTTATCGGATGTCTGTTTGTTGTAAAACCGGGATTTCAGGATGCGGCACTGATCCCGGCACTTATTGGTGTCTGTGGAGGACTTGGAGCAGGAATTGCCTATACAATGGTACGTGTGCTTGGAACACATGGGGTTAAGGGACCTCTTATTGTATTTTATTTTTCTGTGTTTTCCTGTCTGTTTGTACTGCCATATATGATTTTTCATTATGTGCCGATGACCTGGACTCAGATTGGAATACTTCTGATGGCAGGTGCTTTTGCGGCAGGCGGACAGTTTACGATCACGGCAGCGTATACATATGCACCGGCAGGCAAGATATCGATCTTTGATTATTCACAGATCATATTTGCAACACTTCTTGGATTCTTCCTTTTTGGAGAGATTCCGGATAAATACAGTTTTATAGGATACGGACTGATCATTCTGGCGTCACTTGGAATGTTCCTTTATAACATGAAAGCAGCAGAGAAAAATTAATTCTCTGCTGCTTTTGTGTTATGTAGTCCTCATGAAAAGACATCATTGTTTTTCGCTGCGTAATTTCTCAATAAATCGCTGAAGATGTGACATTGCCAGTTTGAGATTCTCCAGAGAGTAAGCGTATGAGATACGGATAAATCCTTCTCCGCATTTACCGAAGGCAGAACCTGGAATGACAGCGACATGCTCTTCGCGAAGGAGTCGTTCTGCGAATTCATCAGAAGTCAGGCCGAATTCTTTGATTGACGGAAAAACATAGAAGGCACCGAATGGCTCGAAGCATTCCAGGCCCATTTCTCTGAAAGCATGCATCAGATAGCGGCGGCGTCCGTTGTAGGCTTCACGCATTTCCTGAACTGCTGTCTCACCGTTTCGAAGAGCTTCAATCGCTGCATACTGACTTGTAGTCGGTGCGGACATGATACCAAACTGATGGAGCTTGGTCATCTGTCTGATGAGTTCAGCAGGTCCGCAGGCATAACCAAGACGCCATCCTGTCATGGCGAAGGTCTTGGAAAATCCGTTCAGAAGAAGTGTACGCTCCTGCATTCCGGGAAGACTTGCGATGGATACATGGGGTTCATCATAGTAGGTAAGCTCTGCATAAATTTCGTCAGATACCACAATAAGATCATTTTCGATTATAACCTGAGCAATTTCTTCGAGATCCCTGCGTGACATGATGGAACCGGTAGGATTGTTTGGAAATGGCAGTACAAGGATCTTGGTACGATCAGTGATCGCAGCACGAAGGTCATCAGCAGTCAGACGGAATTCGTTTTCGGCTTTGAGGTCGATGAATCTCGGTACACCGTCTGCCATGACTGCACAAGGTTCATAGGCAACGAAAGAAGGTTGCGGGATCAGAACTTCATCACCAGGCTCCAGCATGGCACGCATGGAAAGATCTATCGCTTCACTGCCGCCCACAGTTACAAGAATTTCTGTTTTGGGATCATAGGAAACGTGATATTTATTCTGTACATATGTACTGATTTCCTGACGGAGTTCCAGAAGACCTGCGTTGGAAGTGTAGTAGGTACGGCCCTTTTCCAGACTGTAGATTCCCTCATCACGAATATGCCAGGGAGTATCAAAATCAGGTTCACCGACACCGAGAGAAATAACGTCATCCATTTCGCTTACGATGTCAAAAAATTTTCTTATTCCAGATGGCTGGATGGCGGCCACCTTGTCTGCGATAAGTTTTCTCAAGGTGTCACCAGCATCCTTTCGTCTTTGATTTTCTGATCAAAGATCGTACCGTGATCTTTGTATTTCTTCAGAATGAAGTGAGTAGCGGTACTTAAGACAGAGTCCAGGGTGGAAAGCTTGTCTGTCACAAACTGAGAAACTTCTTTGAGAGTTTTGCCTTCCAGAATGACCATGAGGTCATAGCCGCCGGAGATCAGGTATACGGAACGGACTTCCGGATATTTGTAAAGACGCTCTGCAATGGAATCAAATCCCTGGCCTCGCTGTGGTGTTACGCGTACTTCGATCAGTGCAGTGACCATATCAGAACTGGTTTTGTCCCAGTCGATCATGGTGTGATAACCGCAGATGATCTTTTCTTCTTCCATTTTGCGGATTTCCTCTTCGACAACCTCGGGTTCTGTACCGAGCAGAATGGCAATTTCGCTGGGATCCATTTTGCTGTTTTTTTCAAGATAGCTTAATATTTGTTTTCTCAAGATTATATCCTCCAAACTTAAGTCAGTAATCTGTGCCGGAATGTTTCCGGAGATTAGTTCTATCATATCACGTTCGATAAAATTTTTACAGTAAAAACAAGGTATTCTTGAAAAAGTGACAAAAGTTGACTAAAATAGTAAGGTATATATCCTAAAATGATTGATTTCCATAAAAAGGATGTTATAATAAGAGAAGCGTAGCTGTGAACGAAGTGAACAGTAACAGAGAAAAGTCAGTAAATGACAAAGATCAGGGAGGCAGAAGCATAATGCAGATTACAAATGATATCTTATATGTAGGCGTAAATGACCACAAAGTAGATTTGTTCGAGGGTCAGTATGTCGTACCGAATGGAATGGCATACAATTCTTATGTGATCCGAGATGAGAAGATTGCAGTTATGGATACAGTAGATGCAGGTTTTACCAGGGAGTGGCTGGATAATATCGCCGCAGTTCTCGGTGATGCGAAGCCGGACTATCTGGTAGTTCAGCATATGGAACCAGATCATGCGGCAAATATTGAGAACTTTATGAAGGTATATCCGGAGACAACAATTGTCGCAAACACCAAGACTTTTGGAATGATGAAGAATTTCTTCAGAAACCTGGATCTTGATGGCAGAACCCTGGAAGTCGGAAACGGTGAGTCTCTGACACTCGGTAAGCATGTTCTTACTTTTGTATTTGCACCGATGGTACACTGGCCGGAAGTTATGGTGACATATGACAGCACAGACAAGGTACTGTTTTCTGCCGATGGATTTGGTAAATTCGGAGCACTTGACGTAGAAGAAGACTGGGACTGTGAGGCACGCCGCTATTATATCGGCATTGTTGGAAAATATGGACCTCAGGTTCAGAAACTTCTTAAAGCAGCGGCCACTCTGGATATCCAGATCATCTGCCCTCTGCATGGACCGGTTCTGACTGAGAATCTGGGACATTATCTGGAAAAATATGATATCTGGTCCTCTTACAAAGTTGAGAGCGAGGGCGTTGTGATCGCATATTCATCTGTATATGGAAATACAAAAAAAGCAGTTGAAGTTCTGGCACAGAAGCTGGAAGAAAAGGGATGCCCGAAGGTTACAGTATTTGACCTTGCAAGAGATGATATGGCAGAGGCAGTAGAAGATGCCTTCCGTTATGGAAAGCTGGTTCTTGCATCCGTTACCTACAATGCAGATATTTTCCCGTTTATGAAGTTTTATATCGATCATCTGACCGAGAGAAATTATCAGAACCGTACAATTGGTCTGATCGAGAATGGAAGCTGGGCACCGAATGCAGCAAAGGTTATGGCTTCAAAATTTGAGAAGAGCAAAAACATCACCTGGCTTGATACAACTGTGAAGATCATGTCTTCTTTAAGTGACGAAAATATTGAAGAACTGGATAAGATGGCAGAAGAACTCTGCAAATAAAATTATATAACAGCAACAGCCTCTGCGGGAATGGATTCGCAGGGGCTGTTGCTGTTTACAATGAAACTACAATATTTTGACTTTTTACAGAATAACTATTGACAAATATTCTCAATTAGCATAGGGTTAGTTCATACGTACTGAGAAAAAATATTAATAGACACAAGGAGAAAGAAGCAGATTATGACATCATTAAGAGAACTGCCAATCGGAAAAACTGCGACAATTCGTTCTGTTGGCGGTGAAGGGGCATTAAGGCAGCACTTCCTGGATATGGGGCTGATTCCAAAGGGAGATGTGACCATGGTGAAATATGCACCGATGGGAGACCCGATGGAGCTTCGTATCCATAGTTATGAACTGACATTGCGTCTTGCAGATGCAGAAAAGATAGAAATAGAGAATATTCGGGATGAAGTGAAATCGTATGAGGGGAAGGCTGCTCACAAGAAAGATATTACCAAAGCAATTCCTCATCCAGGTCTGGGCGAGGGTGGTAAATACCATGAAAAGGAAAATGAACATCCATTGCCGGACAGTGAACTGCTTACCTTTGCCCTTGCAGGCAATCAGAACTGTGGTAAGACAACATTATTCAATCAACTGACAGGTTCCAGTCAGCATGTTGGAAACTTTCCGGGAGTTACTGTGGATCGTAAGGACGGGATGATCAGAGGAAGGAATAATACACTTGTTACAGACCTTCCCGGAATTTACTCGATGTCACCGTATTCCAGCGAGGAGATCGTAACGAGGAATTTTGTTCTGGATGAACATCCAAAGGGAATTATTAATATTGTAGATGCTACAAATATAGAGAGAAACCTTTATCTGACCATGCAGCTTATGGAACTTGACATTCCGATGGTGCTTGCATTGAATATGATGGATGAAGTGAGAGAGAATGGAGGTTCCATTCTTGTCAACCGTATGGAGAAAATGCTGGGAATTCCGGTTGTACCGATTTCTGCGGCCAAGAATGAAGGAATTGACGAACTGGTAGCGCATGCACTCCATGTTGCAAAATATCAGGAGAAGCCACAGAATATAGATTTCTGTGATGCGAATGAAGACGGTGGTGC
>CAKRTP010000083.1 GCA_934402155.1 uncultured Blautia sp.
ACCAGTACATTTGCGGATTTCGTCCGCAAATTCCTGGCTTCTTTCTGTCAGAACCTTGTTGTATCGCTCCGGATCAGGCCCTGCCTGTGCGAATTCTTTTACAAATTCTTCGTAGCTTTTCATCGTAATTCCTCCTTGATTTTCATTAGAATATCTGGTATTCTTATTTCATTGATTGTTTTTTGATTTTGAGTCTCGTGGCTGCTACCGCGAGGCTCTTTTTCTTTCTCCTGTCCTTCAGTTCCAGGAACAGGAAGAAAAATATCAGTGTAATGCCAGCGTGCATTGCCACATACTGCAGTCTGGTATCTATACTCCAGATCGGCAGCAACATGATGATCTGCCCTACAATGAGGGCGATGTTAAGTTCCTTCACTTCCTCGCCTCCCCTCTATAGTGTAGTTTCCTCCGTAGAGGTCTTTCTTGAGATCCGCGATCTCGGCAGCTCCCTGGCGTGTACCGTAGCAGACTCCTACGGTACCGTCGGAGAATCTGATCTTCCATATTCTGTTTTCCATGTTTTTCTCCTTATCCAGCTGACTGTCTTCTGTAATAGTTCAGGACTATCCTGGATACATTGTCGATAATTCTCTGGTTGTCTTCTGGGGTGTTATTCTTGCAGTAGTCATCGTGGATCCGGATTTCTCCGGATCCTTTTTTGATTACCTTGATAATTGCCATATGTATGCACACTCCTTTCTGATGTATCATATGTTGGCTTCCAGAAATGGTTACTCTTTCTTATGCTGTCTTCTGATTCTTCTTTGCTTCTCGATAAATCTCGAATTTTGTCGAACCGTTTCCCCTTGACGGTCTGTTTTGTTGCTCCTATCTTATAAGTACAGGGTAGTGACGTGCCTGAGTACATAAGAAAGGAGAATTGCACATGGACGAAAAATTATTTCTTCATACTGTAGCCACCGAAACAGCCAAGGCGTACACTTCTTCGAACATGCCGGAATATGTTCACGAAGGAGCGTCAAAATTCGCAGAAGACTTTTCTGCGAAATATTTTGAGGCATATAAGGCAGCTAAAGAGTTTTACGACAAGAATCGTATACAGTTCAAATCAGACGGTCTGCTTTAAACTCTTGTCATTGTTTTAATGATTTTCAACGCATCCTCCAAGGCGGCTTCTGCCTGTTCTACCGTACAGCCTTCTACAGCACTAATCACTTCAGTTACGGTTTGTAAGCCGTCTGAGGGTGTCTTGAATCCTCTCATCCTTTGAGAAAATATTCTCTCAATTCTATCCTTTTTAGGTATTTCCATCTCTTCTCACCTCCTGGTATAGATTGAATTGGTTATGCTGTCTTCTGATCCTGAAGTTCCTTCATTGCGCTCATTCCTTCTGCTACTCCCAGAATTCTTTCCTGTTTGATTTCTGGGAGTTTCGGAATAATCTGGCAAAGACGACTTAAGATTTCTTTTTCTCTTTTGGTCATGTTTTTTCGCTCCTTTCAGTTGCCTTTATTTTTAACTCAGTTAAACCATATCACTTCTTGGTTGCTTTGTCAAGCTATTAAATTGCAACTGAGTTAAAAATAATAATTGACATTCCATTTCGCCTGATGTAATATAAAATCAGAAAAGAGGTGATCTTAGTGAATGAAATAACCGGAAGAGTCAGAGAAATTTTTGAGAAATCTGGTAAAACTCAGTCCGATTTAGCTAGAAGTCTTAATGTTACACCCGCGTATATATGGAAACTTCTTAATAAAGATGAAGCCGTCCCGAGTGAGCGATTAATTGACGACATCTGTGAAAAATATCACGTCAGAAAAGAATGGCTACTACGCGGAATCGGTGATCCTGACGAACCGCTTAACCGCAAAGAAGAGATTGCACAACTTACAGCCGATTTATTCAAAGGGCAAAAGAACTCTTTCAAGGAAAGATTGATACTTGCTCTTTCAAGGCTGGATGAAAGTGAGTGGGAATTGCTTGAAAAAATAGCTGAAGAAATTGCAAAAGAAAAGGACTGAGGTCTTTTCCTCAGTCCAATGTTCTTTCTCAATTTAATAACCTTAGGATTATTTCATAGATGAATTCAAGTATCTCTTCATCCTGTATTTCATCGAGAAGCTGTAATATCTTTTCTTTGTAATTCATATGTACTCCCCCTTTATCGAACGTGTGTTTGCTTTATTATACAACAGTCACATGCTTGCTTCAAGTATTTAGAGGAGTTCAGGGTAGCGATTTATTCATGAGAATCCCTCCTTTCACTTATACTACGAGGGAAAATTCATAAAATCACATTATCCACTGCAATCGTCCAGAATTCTGGACACTTATTTGTACGGAGAATCAAACAGATCTGTGACCCTTACTTTTAAGGCTTTCGCAATCTGTTCCAGATTATCCAACGTAGGGGAGTATTTTTCGTTCATGATGTTATTAATCGTGGATTTTGAGATGCCCGTCATGTTAGATAACTGCCGTACCGAAATGTTGTTGTTGTACATGATGTTGTCTAGTAATATTTTCATGCAACTATTATTTGTAAAATATAAATTTATTATTCCGGCATTTTATTACCGGGAAATTGAAAACATATAGAGATATTATTTGTAGATTTTTACATTTTACAAGGAACCTTCTCTCCACTCAGCAAAATAGCAAAGAGAATGCCGGGTGCGGGAATTATTATAGTTGTGGGTCTTACTGTGATGCTACAGGTAAGTTTTTCCAATTAGTACATACAAAATCATATTGAAGGAGGAAATTCTTTCATGGATTTCAAAGATGAATTAAGAAAATATATTGATCGGATAGAAAATGTCAAAGATCCTCTGCTAACCGAAGAAGCTACGAAGATGTCCTTGATTGTTCCATTTTTTCAGCTTCTTGGATACGACGTATTTAATCCTCTGGAGTTTTGTCCGGAATATACTGCTGACATAGGGATAAAAAGAGGAGAAAAAGTTGATTATGCTATTCTGATCGGAAATAATCCTGTTATTTTAATTGAAGCAAAATCCGTAAATAAAAAGTTAGATCGCCACAGTTCTCAGCTTTTTCGATATTTTGTTTCCACGCCTGCTAAATTTGCAATATTAACAAATGGGCTGGAGTACCGTTTTTATACCGATCTTGATGAGCCTAATAAAATGGATAAAGATCCATTTCTTGAAATTAATTTGCTGAACCTCAAGGAAAACGAGATATTACAATTGAGCAAATTTCAAAAAAGCGCGCTAAACATATCAGAAATTTTGAGCAGTGCTTCTTTGTTGAAATATACCAGTATGTTTAAATCTTACATAGATAAACAATACAAAGAACCCAGTGACGAATTTGTCAAATTATTTTTGCAACCTGTTTATAAAGGTGCAAAAACTCAGTCTGTAATTGAAAAATTTCGTCCTATTGTTTCTAAGGCATTGAGTGAACATCTTAATGAACTTCTGTCTGAAAGGATTCAGGCTGCACTTGATAGCACTGCTGCCACTTCAAAAGAAAATTTATCCGTTACCGTCCAAACAAATGAACACTGGGATATTCTGGCGGAAGTGAAGGGTATTTTAAAAGGTACCCTTGACACCAATAAAATAAGCCTGAAACATACTTCATCTTACACGGCTGTTTTGTATGAAAAGAATTCTCGCAAATGGATCTGCCGAATTTTATCAACCAGCGTACAGAAATTTTTGATTATTCCAGACAGTGATAAAAACGAAATTCGAATACCTATAGAGGAAATTTCTGATTTGCAAAAATTTTCCAATCAAATAATTGAGGTAGCTCAACGTTATCTTCTTTCGCCAGCTTCCAAGTCGAAAGAGAAAGAAGTTTTGCACACTTTATGGGGCGATTATGAAATGCCTGATCCATACACTATACAGCTTTTCAGAGGTCCTCGCGCAGATCTGGTGAAATTGGAATAGGTTAAACTTGGATTATTCGCCATAAATAAAAGAAAAGCCGCCCCAGTATTGGCGTACTGAAGCGGCTTTCAAGAAAATCTCTGCAGTGCTTGCACTGTGCTATTTTCTCCCTAGACAAGAGAATTATAGCACAGTTTCCAGCACCTGCAAAGGTGTATTTTTTATACTCTTTTTTAATATTATTTACAGGAGGTTGTGTTATGAGTCTTGAAAATGTATGTATCTATCTCAGGAAATCCCGTGCCGATCGTGAAGCTGAGGCCAGAGGCGAAGGCGAAACGCTCGCCAGGCATGAGCGAATCCTTCTGGATCTTGCCAAAAGCCGCAATTATAACATCGGTGCAATCTACAAAGAAGTTGTATCCGGAGAAACCATTTCCGCCCGTCCTGCCATGCAACAGGTGCTGCATGAGGTTGAAGCCGGTATGTGGGATGGAGTCCTTGTGGTTGAAGTTGAACGTCTGGCCAGAGGTGATACGATCGATCAGGGCGTTGTGTCCAGAACTTTTCAGTATTCTGATACTAAGATCATTACTCCTACCAAGACTTATGATCCGAACAACGAATTTGATGAGGAGTATTTTGAATTTGGGCTTTTCATGAGCCGAAGAGAATACAAGACTATCAAGAGACGTTTGAATGCCGGGCGTATTGCATCTGCCAGAGAAGGTAAATACGGAGGGAACAAACCGCCTTATGGCTACCGGCGTGTAAAACTTCCGAACGAGAAAGGCTGGACCCTGGAAGCCGAGCCGAATCAGGCTGCTGTAGTTAAACTTATCTTTGAGTGGTACGTAAATGGCATTGATGGTAATCGAATCGGAATGTCTAAGATTGTCCGGAAATTAAATGACATGGGATTCAAAACCATGCATGGGGGATCCTGGGTAATCTCTACTGTACAAAGTATCATTCGAAACCCTGTTTATGCCGGCATGATCCGTTGGAACAGCCGCAAGTCAATCCGGAGTATTCATGATGGTCAGGTTACCGTTTCCCGTCCTATGGCTGAGGATTATATCCTGGCCGAAGGCAGACATCCTGCTATCGTTTCCAGAGAGCTTTTTGACCAGGCGCAGAAAATTGTTGATCAGAATCCGGCACGACCGGTTTCTTCTCTGCATGTTATCAAAAATCCTCTTGCCGGTATTGTTCGCTGCGGCAAATGTGGGCATACTATGACACGAAAGGCTCCCTCTGGTCGTCAGGAAGCTCTGTTGAAATGCCCTTATCCATCATGCTCCACTGTGAGCAGCAAGCTTTCTCTTGTTGAAAATTCTCTGATTGATGGGATACAGAAGCTGGTTGACGGCTATCGTCTCAACAGTGATGTCTCTGATCAGAATTTTGCTTCTTCGATAGAAACAAAAAAAGACCTGCTTTCGGAAAAGCAGGCTGAATTAAAAAGGCTTGAGAAGAAGAAAGAAAAGCAGTATGATCTGCTTGAACAAGGTATCTACAGTACCGAAATTTTTATCGAACGTTCCCGGTCAGTTTCTGCCGATATAAATCAATGCCTTGCATCCATTCATTCTCTGGAACAGGAAGTAATTAAGGAACAGGAACGTCTTGATCAGCAAAATTCTTTCATCCCCCGCTGCGAGGATCTGCTGGAACATTATTGGTTCTGGGATGTTTCTACCAGAAATCAGTTCCTCCAGGAGCTGATCGAGAAGGTTGTGTACAATAAAGAAGTGAAAGACAGTAAGAGATGTGATGAGATAACCTTCACCCTTGATATTTACCCCAGAATCCAGGGTAAATAATTAAGGGTAGCATTTACGTACCAGTACATTCGCCCGGATCGTGTCAGCCGGCCAGGTTGCATAAATCTCACTGCTCGCCACATTTTTGATATAATCTTTATAACGCACATAGTAATCCTGTGCCGCAGTGTCATTCACCGGTCCGTCATGCACTACAATATACTCAGGAATCACAACCCGGCTCAAAACAATCTCTCCGCTCTCCTCTATTGGTTTTATTTCCGGCTCTTCTATCTTTGGAGGATATTCCCCCCACAAGGTATGCGGTCCGATCACAATCCGTTCAAATGATGCATTTGCCTTAAACTTCATGCCGACTGTCTGCTGTGCCATAACTCCCGGAAGAGCCTGTATTCCGACAACTTCTGAATTCTCAAAACCTTCTGCACCTACCTGAACTGTGTACTCCGCATATGGCTGCTGTTCCGATGGTTCCATGCTGTACTCCAGCGGAGGAGTTTTTACATCCAGAACCGGTGTCTGCCCGGAAGGATCTGTTCTCACTTCCTCAATTGTCTGCCCGCTCTCCCCGGTGTATGAGATTCTGACCAGAGCATTCTCCACCGGACGTGTGCCGTCTGCCGTCAGCACCGTAACTTTCAGCCCGCCCTGATCAACATTCTCCTGCTGTGCCTGGATATCTCTATAAGATCTCATTCATTTCTCCTGCCCAAAACCTCTCAGGATAATCTATGTCAGATATGACGGAAATAACACAAAGAAACGGAAGACTGCCATATAAAGGCTGTCTCCCGTTTCTTCTTATCATCAGCTGCCGTTCATAACAGCCGACATTCTTCTGTATTAAAAGATCTTCAGAATGTCATTATACATGACCACGACCATCAGCGCCATCAGAAGCATCAGGCCCGCAAAATGAACCATGCCCTCAATCTCTCTGTTGATCGGTTTGCGGCGGATTGCTTCCACGACCAGGAACACCAGACGCCCTCCGTCCAGTGCCGGAAGGGGCAGAAGATTCATGACACCAAGGTTTGCAGACAAGAGTACAGCCATGTTCAGCATATTCATCCATAGCATCAGTGTACCCTCGCTTCTGCTCTGCTCATAAGTAGTTCCAATAGCATCTACTACTCCCACAGGGCCGCTTAAATCCTTGAATCCCAGATTTCCCGTAACAAGCTGTTTCAGACTCAGAAGTGTGGTGCGGATCATATATTTGACTTCAAGCGTGCCATATTTCAGAACTCCGAGCCCGCTGGTCTTTTCATAACCCAGATTATAAGAAAAACCAAGCTGTGGTGTACGATATTCCTGCGGTGTGATCGTCGCTGTATAATCCAGACCGTCACGCACATAAGTAATCTCTACCGGTTCATTGGAAAGCGGATGATCTTTGAGATAGACATCATATGCTTCTCCATCTGCAATCTCCGTTCCATTGATTGCCGTGATCGTATCTCCCGGCTGAAGACCAGCTTCATCAAGAGGCATTCCCGCAATCAGGGATTCTACTGTCATAGAAGATGCATCTGAACGGTTAAAGCCAAGAAGATACCTTACCGACACATCCGGTGTATACCGGATCTCCTTTATCTCACCATCGCGTCGGACTTTGAGTGTGACCGTATCTCCCTCTTTCAATCCATTCAGATAACTGTAAACATACAGATCCTTTGCCAGATCCACATGATATCCGTTATATTCTGTTATCACATCTCCTGCTTCAATTCCCGCTTCTGATGCTGCAGAACCTTTCTGAACTTCCACGATCTCTGCCGGATCATAGCCGACAAAACCGACAATGATCACAGACAGGATAAATGCGAGGATAAAGTTAAACACCGGCCCTGCTGCCACAACGGAGATTCTTCCCAATACCGGGGCTGCATTAAAGGAACCCTGAAGTTCCTCTTCTGCAGTGTCTTCTCCCACCATTGCACAGGAACCTCCCAGAGGGAACAGTTTCACCGAATAACGTGTTTCCCCTTTCTGTACACTGAACAGTCTTGGTCCCATACCCAGAGAAAACTCCGTCACACCAATCCCGTTTATTTTGGCCAGGAGAAAGTGTCCCAGCTCATGTATCAAAATGATTGCACTGAAAATGACGATCGCAATCAGAATCTTCAATTTACCACCTGCTTT
>CAKRTP010000084.1 GCA_934402155.1 uncultured Blautia sp.
GCAGGCTACAGTTATCAGATATGGAAAAAAGCACTGGATACAGGTCAGAAAGCAGTGATCGCACAATGTGAAGATCCCAAAGAAAAAGATACTCTGGAGGTTGCGTGCAAAGTACCAAACGATATCTGGTATTTTGAGATTGTTCCGGTAAATGGATGGATCACCCGGCTTCAGAAGGGACTGATGGTCCTGATTTCGCTGGCAATTGCAATATTGCTGGCAGAAGGTTATCTGCAGATTGCGCTGCGGCGTTACAAAGAACGTGTCCATGAAGAAGAACTGGAGAAAGCTGCTGAAGAAGCAAAAAGGGCAAGCGAGGCAAAATCCAGATTTCTTTTTAATATGAGCCATGACATCCGTACTCCGATGAATGCGATCATGGGCTTTTCGGAACTTCTGGAGAAACATGCGGATGACAGGGAGAAGGTTCTCAAATATATAGACAGGATCAAGGCTTCAAGTTCTTTTCTGCTTTCACTGATCAATTATGTTCTGGAAATGGCACGGATCGAAAGTGGAGAAGCAGAGCTTAAGCTGGAAGCAGAATCTTTTGAAGAACTTGTGAAATCACTGCAGACAGTTTTTGAACCGGAGATTCAGAAAAAACATCTTCAATATACATGTACACTAAAGGCAGAGCATCCCTATGTGTTCTGTGACAGGACAAAGGTCAGGGAAATCCTGCTTAATATCGTGAGTAATTCCATCAAATACACACCGGAGGGTGGAAATATCACAGTAGACATATCGGAAGTTCATCATTCCGAGGAGGGACATACATTTTTCAAAATAGTGATTGCTGATACCGGCATTGGAATGAGTGAGGAATACCTTCCACACATCTTTGAAGAATTCACCAGAGAAAGAACCAGTACAGAGAGCAAGGTGGTTGGTACAGGACTTGGTCTTTCTATCGTCAAGGCACTGGTAGATCTGATGGGAGGTACGATCAAGGTTGAAAGTGAAGTTGGAAGAGGGACAAAAACAACAATTTTTCTGCCTTTTTCAACAGTATCGGAGGCGCTGTTTTCGTCAGAACAGAAAGCTAAAAGGCAGAAGATATTACATAAACTTAAAGGCAGAAGAGTACTTCTGGCAGAAGATAATGAACTGAATGCAGAGATTGCCATTGAACTTCTTAACGAAAATGGCATAGACACAGAACGCGCAGAAGACGGAGTAAAGTGTATCAGGCTTCTTAAGGATAAACCAGAGGGTTATTATGATCTTATCCTTATGGATATTCAGATGCCGAATATGGATGGATACAAAGCAACACAGGTGATCCGTAAACTTGATGGTCCAAGGGGACAGATCCCAATCATAGCAATGACTGCGAATGCTTTTGAGGAAGACCGCCAGAAAGCCCTGAAGTCAGGAATGGATGCTCACATTGCCAAGCCGATCAATATTAAAGTACTGCTTTCAACAATGGCGGAGATACTGGAAACTATCAAGAACTGATACAACAAAAAATAAATGGGAATAAAGGAGGAGCAAAATGTCAAATATTCCAACACCACATAATAATGCAAAAGCAGGAGACTTTGCAAAAACGGTATTAATGCCGGGAGATCCACTTCGTGCAAAATATATTGCGGAGACCTATCTGGAAAATCCAAGACAGGTGAACGCCGTCAGAAATATGCTTGGTTACACAGGAACCTACAAAGGGAAAGAGGTTTCTGTTATGGGCGCCGGCATGGGCATGCCATCTATCGGAATCTATTCCTATGAGCTGTTTAATTTTTATGATGTAGACCAGATCATCCGAATTGGTTCGGCAGGAGGTATGCAGGACAATATTAAGCTGATGGATGTGGTAATTGCTATGGGTGCCTGCACAGATTCGAACTTTGCTTACCAATACGGGCTGCCGGGAAGTTTCGCACCGATCGCAGACTATGGGTTGTTGAGCAGAGCTGTTGAGATTGCAAAATCTCAGGGAACGAATGTAGTAGTGGGGAATGTTCTGTCTACGGATGTATTTTATAATACAATGAGTAATGCAAATGATCTGTGGAAAAATATGGGTGTACTGGCAGTAGAAATGGAAGCGGCAGGTCTGTATATGAATGCTGCAAAAGCAGGAAAGAAAGCATTGTGCATGCTGACAATATCAGATCATGTGTACACAGGAGAAGCTTTGGATGCCGAAGAACGTCAGCTGGGATTTGGCAAGATGATGGAGATCGCGTTGGAACTGGCATAATGCAGGCAGAGTTAATGTCCTGATCAAAGAATCAGGAAACAGATATGCACATAAAAGAGAGTTGAGTAAGGAAATGAAGAAACTGGAACAGGGACAGATTCAGGAGCTGATCAGAGAAGCAATCCGGATGATGGATCATTCTTATGCCCCATATTCGCATTTTCATGTAGGAGCAGCATTGCTGGCAAAGAATGGCAGGGTGTATGGCGGCTGTAATATCGAGAATGCGGGATATACACCGAGCAACTGTGCAGAGAGAACCGCATTTTTCAAAGCAATCAGTGAAGGGGTACTGGAATTTGATGCGATCTGCATAGTCGGAGGCATGAACAGGAAACTGGAAGAATACACGGCACCATGTGGTGTCTGTCGGCAGGTTATGATGGAATTCTGTGATCCTGAGGAATTCCAGATCATTCTGGCAGCAAGTGAAGAACAGTATGAGATATTCACACTGAAAGAACTGCTTCCTCTTGGATTTGGGCCGAAGAATCTGAAAAAATGAATCTCATCTAAGAATACCAGTGAGAAGATTGACGAAAATACCTGACCGTGGTATATAGATAGAGTGGCAGCTGTAAATAAAATACAGATGTCACTCTGTTTTTTTGTAACGTTTTTGATACATACATCGTCATATATGTGAAGGAGGAAAACACAAATGCTGAATATTCAGGAAGTATACGAACAATATTTTACCATCGTATACCGCTATCTGCTTTCACTTTCGCATAATACACATATTGCGGAGGAACTTACGCAGGAAACCTTTTTTAAAGCCCTGAAAAAAGTCGACGATTTCAGAGGCGACTGCGACCTGCGTGTATGGCTTTGTCAGATATCCAGGAACACATATTATGACTATCTGAAGAAGAACAAAAAGTATGCACCGGAACTTCAGGAAGAAACGGAGGATACTTTTTCGAAGGATCTGCTTCAGAACTTTTCGGATAAAGATACTGCATTTCAGGTTCACAAAGTACTGCACAGACTTTCGGAGCCATATAAAGAAGTCTTTTCCCTTCGTGTGTTTGGAGAACTGTCATTTACCACAATATCCTCGTTATTTGGTAAGAGTGAAAGCTGGGCAAGGGTTACGTATCACAGAGCTTGTAAAAAAATCAGGGAGGAATTAAATCATGAAGATCAACTGTAATATTATTGAAGATCTGCTTCCGCTTTATGTCGATGACATGGTGAGTGAAGACAGCAGGAAGCTTATAGAAGAACATCTGAAAGAGTGTCCGTCCTGCCGGAAAATGCAGGAAGAAATGATGAGAGAAAATCGTCTGACAGCAGGCAGAAAAGACGGTAATTCCGTGAAGATAAACAAAACAGAGGCAGAGCCACTCAAAAAAATCCGGCGCAGGATTCGCAAAAAACGAATACTCTCTGTCATTCTGGCGGTTGTTCTTGTGGCGGCAGCAGGAGGAATCGGACATTACTGGTACTATGATAAGGAAAACTATATTTCCTGGGATGCAGCAAATATATCAGTAAAAGACGGCAAGGTGTACTCTACAGTCAATCCGTTGGGAAGGCTGAAATCGATTTTGTCCGTGGATCAGAAAAATATGTTCTATATGATGTCTGAAACAATGTGGACACGCAGCCAGTATCCGTCAGATTCTGCTGAAGAAAACGAACTCTGGTCGATTAAGGAATTTCAGGAAGCGCATGACAGGGGCGGTGATGCAGTTACAGATGAGACCTCACTTCCGTCAGGGATTGAAAATGTATACTATGTGGATCCGGAAAATGTAAAAGAAGCATGTAAACTCTGGGATTATCAGGATGATCCGCAGGAAGCCCAGAAGAAAGCGGAGGAACTGGCAGCGAAGAGTCATCTGATCTGGAGTGCGGAAAAATAAAAAATGATAGAATGGATTCCGGTACGGCTTTGTGGTAAGATAAAACAAGTGAGGCGAAAGGCGAAAGACCAAAGCAAGGCGTACAGCCTATCAGCCGAAAGATTACATTTGATAATAAACAGGAGAATACCGTGAAAAATATAATCGAAATCAACGACATTACCGCACCGGAATTGGATGTATATGCGCGGACATCGGAGGTGCAGCTTCTTAGATATTACGAACCAGATCCAGGTATTTTTATTGCAGAAAGTCCGAAGGTGATCGAGCGCGCACTGAATGCAGGCTATGAACCGATTTCCTTCCTTGTCGAGCATAAGGATCTGAAAGGTGAGGCAAAGTATATTCTGGAACGTTATCCGGAAATTCCGGTATATACAGCGGAATATGAAGTACTTGTAGGAATGACAGGTTATGCACTGGCAAGAGGCATGCTCTGTGCAATGAAACGCCGTCAGCTTCCGTCTGTAGAAGAGATATGCAGAAACACCAGACGCATTGTAATTCTGGAAAATGTCGTGAATCCGACAAATATCGGGGCGATTTTCCGAAGTGCGGCAGCACTCCACATGGATGCTGTTCTTCTGACAAACGGATGCAGTGATCCGCTTTATCGAAGAGCGGCCCGTGTGAGCATGGGAACAGTTTTTCAGATCCCATGGACATATTTTGACAAAAAATCATCCTGGCCGGAGAAGAGTATGAAGGCCATTCAGGATATGGGATTCAAAACTGTGGCAATGGCACTTCGCGAGGATTCTTATAGTATTGATGATCCGAAATTGCTTGCGGAAGAGAAACTTGCAGTAATTCTCGGGACAGAAGGTGATGGTCTGGCATCCACGACCATAGCAGACTGTGACTATACAGTGATGATTCCGATGTCGCATGGAGTGGATTCACTGAATGTGGCAGCGGCGAGTGCCGTGGCATTCTGGGAGCTGGGAAGGAAGAGATAATGTTAAGAAGATTTTCAAAATATATATCACAGAGTGTTGCAGCAATGATGGGACAGTCTGTCTATATTCTTGCAGACACTTTTTTTATATCGGTCAGTTCAGGTGCAGATGGACTGGCAGTTCTTAATCTGATTCTGCCGGTTTTTGGAATCATGTTCGCAATTGGATCAATGATCGGAATTGGTTCTGCGACAAGATATGGAATCAGCAGAGCCAAAGGCGAAGTGGCAGACCATTATTTTACACAGTCGGTCAGTTGGGCGATCATCTTCAGTATTCCGTTTGTACTGGTCGGAATTTTCCTGCCAGATAAATTTCTGGCACTTCTCGGAGCTGATGCAGGTCTTGTAGAACTCGGTAAAACATATTTGCGGATCATTCTTATTTTTGCTCCGTTTTTTATGTGCAACTATTCTGTTACCGCATTTGCACGAAATGATCATGCCACTTCAACTGTGATGGCAGGTTCACTTGCAGGAAGTGCATTTAATATTGTGTTTGATTATATTTTTATTTTCCCGGCAGGACTTGGATTCTCAGGTGCAGCACTGGCAACAGCATTTTGTCCGTGTGTCACGATGCTGGTATGCTCTACGCATTATTTCAGCAAAAAATGTAATATCAGTTTCAGATGGAAAAAACTGTCCGTGCGGCATCTGATTTCCTGTTGTCAGCTTGGTGTGTCAGCGTTTGTGGGTGAAATTTCCTCCGCTGTGATCACGTTCATATTTAATATGCTGATCCTCGGACTTACCGGAAGCACTGGAGTTGCAGCATATGGAGTTGTGGCAAATCTGTCGCTTGTTGGAATGGCGATTATGAACGGAATGGCGCAGGGAGCACAGCCGCTGATCAGCGAAAGCTTTGGCAAAGGTGCATTCGATGATGTAAAAAAACTTCTTGGCTGGGCATTGAAGAGTGTAGCTGTTGTGGAAATTCTTCTGGTTTCACTGGTATGGGGCTTTACAGATCCTTTCATAGCAGTATTCAACAGCGAAAATAATCAGCTGCTTCAGCAGTATGCACACACAGGTCTGCGTTTATATTTCCTGGGCTTTTTGTTTGCAGGAGTAAATATTATGCTGGTGGCATATTTTTCAGCCACAGCAAATGCACGTCCGGCAATCATCGGTTCACTTCTTCGAGGTGCGATCGCTATTGGAATCTGTGCAGTTGTACTTGCAAAGATTCTTGGAATGAATGGTGTCTGGCTGTCATTTCTGGCATCAGAGGTGATCACCTTTGCAGTGATCCTGATCCTGTCAAAACACAAAGAAAACAGGTAAACGAGAAAAGATTCCCGTATTTGAGGTTGAACGGGATTTTGAACAGTAACATAAACGATTTATCTTCTCAATAGAGAGGAATAAAAAATCTTGCATGACTGAATGAATTAGTTTATACTAACTACAGAGTTAGATAAAAGAAACTCTCGCGTGAATAAATCAGACGGACTCCGGACGGGATACCGGAGATTCCCTCTGATGAGTAGTAGAAAGGGGAATCAGTCATGTACCTTGAGATTGAAAAAGTAGTAGGAAGAGAAATTCTGGACTCCAGAGGAAATCCGACAGTAGAAGCAGAAGTGTATCTGCTGGATGGAACGGTAGGAAGAGGAACTGCACCGAGTGGAGCATCCACAGGTGAGTTCGAAGCACTGGAACTCAGAGATGGAGATAAAGCACGTTACCTCGGAAAAGGTGTGCAGAAAGCTGTTGAAAACATTAATACAACGATTAATGATGCAATTGAAGGTCTGGATGCAAGCAATATCTATGCAGTAGACGCGGCTATGATTGCAGCAGACGGAACAAAAGATAAATCGAAGCTTGGTGCAAATGCAATCCTTGCCGTATCCATTGCCTGCTGCAGAGCAGCGGCCACTGCACTTGAAATTCCGCTGTATCGTTTTCTGGGTGGCGTATCTGGAAACCGTCTTCCGGTACCGATGATGAACATTGTAAACGGCGGATGCCATGCACTGTCTTCCGGACTGGATGTGCAGGAATTCATGATCATGCCGGTTGGAGCACCTTCTTTTAAAGAATGCTTAAGATGGTGTGCGGAAGTATTCCATGCACTTGCTTCTATTTTGAAAGAGCGTGGACTTGCAACGTCCGTAGGTGATGAAGGTGGTTTTGCACCGGCCCTCAAGTCTGATGAAGAAGCAATCGAAACGATTCTGGAAGCTGTCAAAAAAGCAGGCTATGAGCCAGGAAAAGACTTCAGAATTGCTATGGATGCAGCGTCTTCTGAGTGGAAGAGTGAAAAAGGCAAAGGCTACTATAAACTTCCAAAAGCAGGTACAGAATATACAGCAGAAGAACTCATCGAGCACTGGGCAAAGCTCTGCGAAAAATATCCGATCATTTCTATTGAGGATGGTCTGGATGAAGAAGACTGGGAAGGATGGCAGAAACTTACTGCAAGACTTGGTGACAAGGTACAGCTTGTTGGTGATGACCTGTTCGTAACAAATACAGAAAGACTTGCCAAAGGTATTGAACTTGGCGCGGGAAATGCGATTCTGATCAAACTGAATCAGATCGGTTCTGTATCGGAAACTCTGGAAGCAATCAAGATGGCTCACAAAGCAGGGTATACAGCAATTTCCTCACATCGTTCCGGCGAAACAGCAGATACAACAATTGCAGACCTTGCAGTTGCTCTGAATACCTGCCAGATCAAGACCGG